>NZ_JAVLSP010000003.1:0-95410 GCF_031528575.1 Candidatus Sororendozoicomonas aggregata | reverse complement strand
AAATTTCTGCTTCTGAGGATAATAGTGGGGCTATTTGACGAAGAAGCAGGAATTTTTAGACCAATTTATCGCAACCGCAGTAGGGTAGTCTATTCTCGGTCAGACTCCTAGCACGTCGGGATTAAGAAAAATCAACCTGTAACATGAAACATGGCCTACTATGTACTGGGAGTGATCGACCGGTGGTGGACTGAAATGTTTAGGTCTTCGGATGATATAGCCGTCAGAACCGCTATCGTTACACCAGATCCTGAGGGTAAATCTTTCCTTACCGAAAAGCCCGCCATGATGAGGGTCAGTCATGGAAAAACCAAACCATTTAGCATCATTTTGGGCAGCTATTAACTGTCCCTTTTCTAGCCTGAAGTATAGGTCTGCTTTTATTTCAACATAGTTCCTTTTGTCAAATTTCGGCACAATAATCTGCAGTTTGCTGATAATCTTGACACCTTCTCCGATCGCGTCCATCTTCTGCTTTGAGTGAACCCTGGCATGACCGTGGGGAGTGATGCTGTATACCTTGGCATCGACGGGCGCTGTGCGCGCAATGCATAAAAGAGCGAAAGACAAGGCAGCGAAGGAGGGAAATCGAAAGCTTTGGTAATACATAATCAACTCCGTAATGTCAAGTTTGGGTCTTGATTGAAAACGCCTGGATGAACAGGCTGATCAGTGGACGCTGTTCAGCCGGTCAACGGGCTTCTGGCTCGACACGCAACCTGTTGTACAGCGGGCATCAGACAGCTATTGACCGAATCCCCCGCGCCTTAATCAAACCTGCCAACGACAGTACTGCGAGCAGTTTTACGTGGCGGGTACCATCGGAGCATTAACGAAAACCCGGGAGATTCAAGATCCTGAGAACCTCCAGATACTTCCCATGGATACCAGGAGCCTGTCGGACTTATACTTTCGGGCATAAGTCCGACAGGCTCGTAGGGCTAATATAGTTAAGACTGAACCAAATACTATTGCTCAGCGTTAAAAAGCCTCAGCAGTCATTTATTAGTTTCTCTTACTTATATGTTTATTGCCGTATAAATGAAAGCGAGCCTTGCGCCACGAGCAAACCCTCATCAATACTAAAATCAATACTAAAAAAGTCATGTCAATGTTGGCATTCCCAAGCCTTCGATTTTCTCAATGGCAACTGCCTGATGCCTTAGCCTGAACCTGAATACAACAGTTGACCGCTGTTAATTGGCTGTTAGCTTTTGCCGGGGATCACACGGCTGGAAAATCAAGAGTCATTCTTCAGTCTTTGCCCCTCCCATTTAAAACAGCCGCACAATTTACCTTATCGCGCAATTTATCGCGCAATTTATGGTATGCTTGGCGCATATATCCGTATCATCAGGTTAGTCTAGGCCCGCTCATGTCAACAAAGCCAACAAAGCCAACAAACAAGAGTCATGCGTCCTTTGAAACCTCCCTCAACACCCTTGAGCAACTGATTCAAAAAATGGAATCCGGCGACCTTTCTCTGGAAGAGTCCCTTAAATCGTTTGAGGAAGGCGTTAAGTTAACAAAAATCTGCCAGCAGGCACTTTCCAAAGCGGAGCAGAAAGTCCAGTTGCTGCTTGAGCAGAACGGTGAACTGGTATCACAGCCTTTTGAACCGCTGCCAGAAGGAAAGTAAGTATGTCGCTTGAGGGATATAAAAACCGTTGCCTGCATCGGGTGAATGCCATGTTGCAAACGGTTCTCCCAAGGCAAAACCCGGTGAATACAACCGTGATCGCGGCCATGCGTTACAGCGTCCTCAATGGCGGAAAACGTATTCGTCCGTTATTGTCTTACGCCGCCTGTGAAGCCGTGGGCGGCCACCTTGAGAATGCTGACCCGGCAGCCTGTGCCGTTGAATTGATTCACGCTTACTCCCTGGTGCATGACGACCTTCCCGCTATGGATGATGACGATCTACGGCGAGGGAAACCTACCTGCCACAAGGCTTATAATGAAGCCATAGCAACCCTGGCTGGCGATGCCCTGCAAACCCTGGCATTTGAATTACTCAGCAGCCCTGAGCTGCTGGCAGAAACACGATTATCCGCAAGCCAGCGCCTTTTGTTAATCGAGGTATTAGCACAGGCATCAGGGCACGCGGGGATGGTTGGCGGGCAAGCCATGGATCTGGAGTCCACCGGGCTTGCCCTGAGGCAAGATCAACTGGTCACCATGCACAACCATAAAACTGGCGCGCTCATTCGTGCGGCGATAAAAATGGGTGCACTTTCCCATGCTGATGTGGCACCATGGCAACTGGCTAAACTGGACCAGTATGCATCAGCCATTGGCCTGGCCTTTCAGGTTCAGGATGATATTCTTGATGTTACTGCAGATACTCAAATATTGGGCAAGCGACAAGGTGCTGATCAGGCACTTGATAAACCAACATACGTTTCAATTATGGGGCTGAAACAGGCACGGTCTTATGCTCAGACACTGTGCCAAAGAGCAATAACTGCCATCACTGAATTTGATAATGCCGCCAGGCCACTGAGGCAATTAGCCGAGTATATTGTTCAACGTACCCATTAATCAGCCAGTACTCCATGTCAGGCAACAAGCTAACGCTCCCCATCTTGTGTGCCGTCAAGTACAATTGTCCATCATTCATTCTGGCTTGGCGGCCTGGTCATAGCATCGCATTAACATGTTTCACGAAATACCGAAAGAACAGCCACACACACCCCTGCTGGATCAGGTGGAAAACCCTGAACAGCTGCGCGGGCTTAATGAGTCCGAATTGCCCCAACTGGCAAACGAGTTAAGGGAGTACCTGCTTTTCTCGGTAGGGCAAACCGGCGGACACTTCGGTGCCGGGCTTGGTGTCGTCGAGCTGACTGTCGCCCTGCACTACATTTATAACACGCCAGAAGACCGCCTGGTCTGGGATGTGGGCCATCAAGCTTATCCCCATAAAATACTGACAGAGCGACGCGGTGTCATGGCAACACTGCGACAAAAAGGCGGACTGGCAGCCTTTCCCAAGCGCGACGAAAGCCCCTACGATACCTTTGGTGTTGGTCATTCCAGTACCTCCATCAGTGCCGCATTAGGCATGGCCGTCACTGCCAGGCTCAAGCGGGAGAACCGTCGCTGCGTGGCTATTATTGGTGATGGCGCCATGACCGCGGGTATGGCTTATGAGGCCATAAACCACGCGGCTGACCTGAAAGCCAATATGCTGGTCATATTGAATGACAACGATATGTCCATTTCACGCAATGTGGGTGGGTTGTCAAATTATCTGGCGCGCGTGCTATCCAGCAAAACCTATCACCATATCCGTGAAGGCAGCAAAAAAGTACTGCATGCCATTCCCAGTGCCTGGGAGTTGGCTAGGCGGACAGAAGAACATATGAAAGGCATGATCATTCCCGGCACACTGTTTGAAGAAATGGGATTTAACTACATTGGCCCCATTGACGGACATGACCTGCCCATGCTGATTCATACCCTCAAAAAAATACGCGAGCTCGAAGGCCCACAGTTTTTGCACATTGTCACCAAAAAGGGCAAGGGCTTTGCTCCCGCTGAGCAGGACCCCATTGGCTACCATGCCATCACCAAACTTGAGCCACGCGCTGATGCCACACAGGCCAGGCCCAAGCAACCGAGAAGGCCAAAATACTCTGCCATTTTTGGTCAATGGCTCTGCGATATGGCAGCACAAGACGAACGTTTACTGGGCATTACGCCAGCGATGAAAGAAGGCTCTGACCTGATTCGCTTTGCCCAGCAGTACCAGGAACGCTATTTTGACGTGGCCATTGCTGAGCAACATGCGGTAACCCTGGCTGCCGGAATGGCCTGCGAAGGCATGAAGCCTGTCGTGGCGATTTATTCCACCTTCTTACAGCGCGGCTACGATCAGTTGATTCATGATGTGGCTGTACAGCATCTGGATGTACTGTTCGCCATCGACCGTGCCGGGATGGTGGGTGAAGACGGGCCAACCCATGGTGGTTGTTACGATATTGCCTTTTTACGTTGTATTCCTGAAATGGTGGTAATGACGCCGGCAAACGAAAATGAAACCCGCCAGATGCTCACCACTGGTTTCCTCCATAACGGCCCTGCCTCTGTGCGCTACCCTCGCGGTACAGGGCCAGGCGCTTTGGTTGACGTCAGCCTTGAGCCGATAACCATGGGCCGGGGTGAAATCACCCGTAAAGGCCAGCGGGTTGCCATCCTGGCCTTTGGTACAGTGCTGGCCAGTGCCATGGAAGCCGCTGAAAGCATTGACGCCACCGTTGCCAATATGCGTTTTGTAAAACCCATGGATGAAAAACTGTTGATCCAACTGGCAACGAGTCATGAGCTACTGGTCACTGTGGAGGAAGGCTGCATTATGGGGGGGGCTGGCTCGGCAGTGAATGAGCGCCTTCAAAAAGCAGGCATCACGGTTCCTGTGATTAACCAGGGGATACCAGACCGGTATATCGAAGCCGCCAGCCATACGGATCAATTGGCGGAATGTGGCCTGGACGCTGAGGGTATTATGAATGCCATTGAAAGGTGGTTCTCAGGCGTCAACCAGACAAAACGGCATTTCCAGTACCCTGTGCCAACGAAAGTTTAACACCAATGGCAGTGTGCCAAACCGCTATTGCGCAGACAAACCAGGAGCCTGTCGAACTTATGCTTTCGAGCATAAAATTCAGTAGGACGCCAAAGCTGCGTTGAAACGTCTCGCAAGAGCGGATTTTACTCGTCATTTCTATTCTCTGACGTTCCCCTTGCCCTGCGCAATACCGTGGTTAGAAACGATTATTGGTACTCTATTTTCTAATGCTGCCGGGAGTTACCAGTAATCAATCCGCTTAAATAAAAAAACACGTCAAACAATCTAAGCTATCTTTATCAGGACTTTAATAAAATAGAATTGTTTTTTTATTATGGCTTTCAATAAATGTAAAAAACCATCACCTGCCTGGTGCTTGTCTTTTTTCCCGTGTTTTTTTAGTGTGCTGACTTATGCGGAAAATGACTACTATCAGGCTGTGCATTCCAGAGGCTATGGTACTATCGTTTATTCTGTTGATAAGAAAGAACCGCTTTACTACGAGCAATCTCACAAAAAATATTACATCGATGAGCTTGACACGCTATGCGGCTGTTGTGGCCATGACTGTATTAAACAGGATCACTTTTGCGATGGTG
Organism: Candidatus Sororendozoicomonas aggregata; assembly: GCF_031528575.1. Classification (NCBI taxonomy): domain Bacteria; kingdom Pseudomonadati; phylum Pseudomonadota; class Gammaproteobacteria; order Oceanospirillales; family Endozoicomonadaceae; genus Candidatus Sororendozoicomonas; species Candidatus Sororendozoicomonas aggregata. The sequence goes on along the minus strand of NZ_JAVLSP010000003.1, from coordinate 90,241 downwards.
TAAAAATAAAGTGGCTGCAGCTAAAGCCTGATCCTGTCAAGATCACTTCTATCGAGGAAGACGAGAGTGATTCATGCCCACCTGTTGATTATGTTGATGATAAAGAGAGTGATTCCGCGCCAGAGAATACCCCTAAAGGTAAAGGCATTAACTTTCTGGAAAGTACTGCGGCATACGCATTGGTTAAAAGGGTTCTCAAGTTACTCAATACTGAGCGTCCCAAACCAGAGGTGCATCGGCAAGAGCAGGTCGATGGTGACACCACCGGGCAACCGATTACGGTAAAAAACGCCGCTATCAGTCACGGCTTGTTTGAACAACTTAAAGGAAAGCTGCCGGTTTATGATTATAAACCGCTGTTTAATGAGGGCCCTTCTACTTATTACTACACCCTGAATTGTATGGACTATGCCTGTTGTTGTTATTGCCTGTTTGGTAGCCCTTTTGTGTGTATACTGAACAGTTCTATTCCTGCAGGGGCAACCAGTGCAATGGTTGCATGCTTTTGCGATTTATTTTGTGTTATACCAATTAAGCAAAGCTATAGAAAATCATTAAACTTCACTACTATCGATGTTGCTATGGTTGTTGATTTTCATCAAAATGATGACGACCCTGACAGTAATGATTATGCGTCTCGCTTATTAGCCGCCATCAATACATCAACGTCAAAATTATTTAGCCATTTTGCTGGCGTTATTGATTTTGATCACCTGCCAGAACTCCAGATGACAGATAAAGGGCGTATTGTAATAATTATGCGCCTCAAGATACTGGATAACGATTCTGATCACAGTTGCTTGAAATACACCCTTTTGAAACATCAAAAAACCCTGAAAAACCTGGAAAAAGAGGGTAAGACGGATGAGCTTTATATACCACTTTTCAGTTATAGGGATAACGATGACAAATTGTTTGGAGTTGGTAAACTGTTAAAAACGCCCCCTGTCATCGACGAACAACCACAGCCTTATTCAGGGTTGATGGGTTTGCCGTAGTACGCATTACCTGTCACTATTCAAAAAAGTCTACAGACAGATTTTTTTTTACACCTAAGTCCCTGGCTGCCCCTTGTCGTGAAAGCCTGTATGCGCGCGGTTTGAGTTGTGAAGATGGGCCATGAACTATCCACTAAAATAAAGCCAAACTATTTTTATTAGGCTTTTAATCAAATAAAACGGAGTCATTGTTATGATGTTGAGTAGAGTTACAACACTCGTACTTACCAGATGCTTTTCTTTTTTCCTTTACTTTTTTAGTGTAATTGCTTACGCAGAAACTGAATATTATCAAACGGTAGATTCTGAAGGCCAGGTTAACAGCATTTATTCTGTCCATAAGAATAGCTCCGTATACTCCGAAAAGCTTTACCCGGAAATTACCATAGAAGGACTGAATGTTTTTCCTTTACGCCCTCGTCATGACTATTACTGCATTGAGCAGGATCACTATAGTGATGATGTAAAAGTAAAGTGGGCGCAGTTAGCGCCTGATGGTGTTTATGTCACTGACACCGGGAAAGAAAACAGTGATTCATTACCCCTTCTTGAGGATGAGGACAGTGATTCTGCGCCAGAGAATACCAGTAAGTGTAGAGGCATTCTCTCGGACATTTGGTGGCAAAGAGATATTCCAGGCTATGCATTACTTAAAAAGGGATGGAAGCAGCTCGATACTGTCTTGACTAACCCTCAAAAACCGGGGTTGTGTTTGGGAGAGTCGCTTCCCGGCCATACCGACAGGCAACCCGTTACTATAAAAAAGGCAGCTATCAACGACAGTCTGTTTAAAAAACTCGGTGGTAAGATACCTGTTTGGGAGTACATAGCGCTGATACACAGTGCAAAGCGCTTGTATGCTGGTTACTACAGCCTCGATATACTCGATTCTCTGTGCTGTTATTATTCTTGCTTTTGCGCGCCTTTTCTATGTGCGATGGGCCATGGGCTTACGGGGTTATTAAGCGGAATGTACACAGGCACTTGCGATGCGTTTTATATTTTACAGTTTAAGAAACATTACAAAAAATTATTAAAATTTACTGCGATAGATGTAGCCATTGTCGTTAATTTTGATCAAGATAACGACACCCTCTCCAGTGAGGATTATGCGTCTGACTTATTAGCATCTATCAATGCGTCAACCTCAAAATTATTAACCCACTTTGCCGGGATTATTGACTTTGATTACCTGCCAGAGTTACAGGTAACTGATCAAGGGCGTATTGTAATGATTATGCGTCTCAATATACTCGATAACGAGTTTGATCAGAGTGATTTGACATTAAGGCTTTTAAGTCACCAAAAAAACCTGAAAGATCTGGAAAAGGAAAACAAAAAGGAGGCGTTTTATATCCCACTTTTCATCAACAGAAATGACCAGTTGATTGAAGTGGGAAAACTGTTGGGAAAATCCCTCGTCATCAATAAACAGCCACAGCCAGGGTCGGTTGGTCTGCCGTAGTATAATTTTTTTATCAAGATTCAAAAAAATGTCTATAGTAAGATCTGTTTTATACCAAGACGTAGTTGTGGTGCAGCGGATAAACGATTCATTTATCCATCAAGGTAAATCAAAACTACCTTTATCAGGGTTTTAATAAAATAGCGTGGGGTTTTTTATGATTTTAACGAGAAGTAAGACACCCGTACTTGCCAGGTGCTTTTCTTTTTTCTTCTGTTTTTTCAGTGTGCTTGTTTATGCAAAAAATGACTATTATCAGGCTGTAGATGCCAGGGGCTCGGGTATTACCATTTATTCTGTCGATAAAAAAGACTCGGTATACCGCGAAATACATCATGAAGAGGAAACTACCCTAACAGGACTTCGTTTTTTACGCCCTCACTGTGGTCGTTTTAGCGTGATGCAGGATCACTATTGTGATGGTGTAAAAATAAAGTGGCAGGCGCTAGAGCCTGTCAATATCACTGATTCCGTGAAAGGCAGTAGTCATTCACAGCCAGTTATTGACGGTCAGGGGAGTGATTCTGAGCCAGAAAGCACCAACAGATGTGGGGACTTTTTTTCGTGGGTTTGGGCGCGAAGAGATATTCCAGGCTACTGGGTTGTTAAAGGACTCTTTACTGCCCTGACTGATCACACAAAACCAGGAACCTACCTGGAACAACAGGTCGCCGGTCGTACCAGCAAGCAACGTGTTAAAGAGAAAAAAGCAGCTATCCATAACCGTCTGTTTGAACAACTTGACAGGAAGATCCCCCTTTATCGCTACAGTAAGAAAAACAGCTCAGATTGCCTTTTTGCCGGTCTCTACACCTTTGATACGGTGGATGCTGCCTGTTGTTATTATTCCTGTTGTTGCAGCCCTTTGCTGTGTCTATCGGGTAATGTGCCGTGGGGGGTAACCAGTGCAGTATATGCATTGGGTGGCGATACCCTTGTTTCATGTCATAAGAACCATTACAAAAAATTATTAAAAAACATCAAAGCTATCGATGTAGCCGTTGTCGTTGACTCTTATCACGATGACGAAATTCCCCTTGATGATCTTGATGATCTTGATGATCTTGATGATGATTATGCGTCTGGCTTATTAAAATCCATCAATGAAGCAGCGACAAAATTATTTACCCATTTTGCTGGAATCATTGATTTTGATTACCTGCCAGAGTTACAGGTGACAGATCAAAGGAATATTGTAATGATTACGCGTCTGAGGCTACTTGATAATGAATTTGATCAGAGTGATTTGACATCAAAGCTTTTGAGACATCATAAGAATTTGAAGAAGTTGGCAAAGGAAGGTAAGAATGATCGGCCTTATCTACCACTTTTCATCAGTAGAGATGACAAATTGGTTGAAATTGGTCAGCTGTTAAAAGAACCCGTTATCATCAATGAGCAGCCACAGCCAGAGCCGAGTCGTCCAAACTTTTTACCAAGAGTCAAAACAACAAGTCTGTAGAAAGACCTGTTTTATCGTAACCGCGCCCCCTGTTTTGAGAGGATGTCAAACCAGGGGGTTGTAGTTGGTTGGCTATGGGTACCGTGAACTACCCATTCAGGCTTTGTTGTATAAATGTCCCAACTTACACATTTTGGTGGCAAGATAGCGTTCGTTGTGGGGGTTTTGCCCTGTCTGATGGGGTAATCGCTCAACAATTTGAATGCCCTGTTTAACAAGGGCATCCACTTTGCGCGGATTATTCGTCATCAGGCGAAGGCTCGAAACACCCAGATGATTTAACATATCCCTGCACATATCGTATTGGCGCATATCGGGTGCAAAACCAAGCTCTTCGTTAGCTTCCACAGTATCGAGACCATGATCCTGAAGCTCATAGGCACGAATTTTATTCAGCAAGCCAATCCCTCGCCCTTCTTGACGTAAATAAAGCAACACGCCACGGCCTTCTTCAGCGATTTTTTTTAATGCCAGCTGTAACTGTGAGCCACAGTCACAGCGAACGCTGAACAATGCGTCGCCGGTTAAACACTCCGAGTGCACACGCCCGAGCATCGGCTCATCACCCTTCAGGTCCCCAAAAGACAGTGCAATATGTTCCTTGCCAGTGCGCTCGTCTTCAAAACCATGCATGGTAAATTGACCAAAGGGCGTTGGCAGGCGTGATTCTGCAATGAAACGAACAGACACTCACAGCTCCTTGAACAGCCAGCAACAGAGAGAAGAATTGCAATGGCTGGATTCGCAATGACAACCACGCAGCTTTAGTAGCATAGCCGTCGCTAATAACAAAAATGAGAGTGCCATTGTAACAGCCTGTGAACACGTATGCGAGGGAAAAGCGTTATAATATAACACTTTGCGAATAACTCTATTGAATCCCACTGTCATGCATGGCTAGCCCCGTCGCTTTTCAAACGGCTACTTTGTTGGCGGCACTCGTTCATCACTGCTATATACCCAAAGGATTTCAAGTTGCCAGGCGGCAAGTGCGTGAAGCCCCAGGAGCTTACAAGAGCAAAAAGAGCAAAAAAGAACAAAAAAGAGCAAAACAAGAACAGAGCAAAAGGGGAAGAGCAAAAGGACACCCACAAATTTAACCGTCAATGTCAAATTTATGGATGTTCTTTTTTCTTCTTTTTTCTTTTCTCAGCCGAAATTTTTGTGGGCGAAATTTTTGTGGGTGTCCTGTTTCACGCCGCGAGTTAAAAGTGCCATGCTCGACACATACGCCTAAATCAGGTGCGCCGTAGGCATCACCTGGATTTTTTTGTTAGGCCAAAGATGTGACAGGATTACGCAGAAAGAAATTTGAGCGGCTGTAGCTGAGAAAGGTTGATTCGTTTCTGAGCTTGCCATATTTCATAGTTATCCTGCATTGCCAGCCAACTCTGGGGAGTACGACCCAAAACTTTGGATAATCTGAGGGCCATTTCAGGAGAAACCGCGCTCTTACCTTTTATTACTCGATTGAGTGTTGAAGCAGCAACTCCCAACTGCTCGGCAAGGTAGCGACAGCTGATCTCATACGGCTCCATATAGATGGACTCGATGAACTCCCCCGGATGCGGAGGATTGTGCATAGACATTAATGATAATCCTCATAGTTTAGGATGTACGCATTGCCATCGCGAAATTCAAAGGTAATACGCCAGTTACCACTTACTGAGATTGACCATATTTCTGAGCGGTTCCCTTTCAGCGGGTGAAGCGAAAACCCAGGAAGATCAATATCATCAATCACTTGAGCCGTATCAATAGCAGCCAACCGCATTCTCATCTTCTTCCCATGCCTGGCCTGAATTCCAGCCTTTTTGCCCGCCTCAAAGAACTGCTTCAGCCCTTTATGCTTGAATGATTTAATCATAGCTCCAAGTGTAGCGCATTGCGCAATGCGCTGCAATATCAATATTGCTATGAAGGCCATTGCTGGAGCACGTCAAAACCGATCGTAATGGCCTGCCATTTTTCTGGAACATGCTCTGAGTAAACACTGGGACTTTGTTGAAATCATCAAGCTGCCGACCGTCAAGAGAGTGAAAAAAAGGGAAAAGCGGAAAAAAGACACCCATTGTTTAAAGGGAAAAAAAGACACCCATTGTTTTGGGTAAGATTTATGGGTGTCTTATTTTCTGTGTATTTTCTGGTGTCTTATTCTCTATCTTATTTTCTTCCCTGCGAATAGCTGGTAAGGGGACTTTCACCTCTCGAGTTAAGTGCCACGCTCGGCACACACGCCAAAATCAGCCGCCGCCTAAGGCGGTCGGCTAGATTTTTTTGTTAGATGTGCTATTAATAACGAAACTAATCTTGACATTCAAAGCCTTTATGAAACCAACAAACCTACTACTTATATTTCATATTCTCATCTCTTTAAACGTTTATGCTGGCTGGGAAGAACGAGTGACTGAATTAGCTGGCTCGAATCCAGGCGTATTACATTTTTTATGCAATATTAAGAAAAAATATGACGATAAAGGATATTCTGATATTTACTTTGAGGTAATTTTATCAACCTTAAAAAAGAATAATATACATGGAAATAAAATATGGATGCTATACAAGGATGTTTGTAAGGAAAAAGAAGATAATCTTTACACTATCATGAACGCACTTCTTCTAGGTTTTGTTACTAAAGACCAAGTCACTTTTGCCATTGATAACCGTGAACAAGGAATTGATTTGTCTGCTATTAAACAAGCAGTTTCGCAAACCATGAATTAGATGCCTTGATCGCGTATATTCAATAGGAGAAAAAGGGCGCTCATTTTTATAGAGAAAGAGAGGGAAGCAAAAGGACACCCTCAAATTTAACCGTCAATGTCAAATTTATGGATGCTCTTTTTCTCTTTTTTCTTTTCTCAGCCGAAGTTTTTGTGGGTATCCTGTTTCATTATGTTTCACTTTATTCAGCCTTGTGCCTTTATTCTGGTGGCGTATACGTTACCACACGGAGCGTGGAAACGAGACAGAAGAGCCTGGATTTAATTGTCAGGCGCTGGTTGATTACACCAGCTCTCAGCTTTTCTCAGCTTTACTTTTAGGGCTGGACTTATTGCCGTTAACTGATCCTGCCAGAGCTTTGCACTCGTTGCTGCCACATGAAAGCTGGGGTCAGAAAGCTGGGGTCAGGTCTTTCTTCTTGACGCATAAACCAGGCAAGCCGAAACTAGGTTAGGTGTTTCTTTTGAATGGATTCAAGACCTGACTCCGGTTTTTGCTGTCTGTCGGGTTGCTCCATTTGAAGGAAAATCTACAAGGTGTTTATCTATGTTAGCGCATTTAGAATCCCTTGCCCGGGATTTACTGGGCGGTTTTTTAAAGATGGGTATTGCCTCACCGGGTAATCGACATGAGCTTGAAGCATTTCTGAGACAGGGGCAGAAGCCACTGGTATTCAAGTTTTTTCACTATGCGAATATTCCCCGTTATATCCATCAGTCTTCAGTAGAAGACTTTAACCATTATTACCACAACCTGTTACCAACCCTGACCAGAAATCATGATCGAATACACGGTGATCAAAGTCTCAGTATTTTTGAGCGAAACAAACAGCTCGCCTTAATGAATGGTGCTGTTGCCCGCCGTGAGCATGTTGGCAGTTGCATCGACCAATGCCATACCGTGGTAGCGTATATGCTGGAGAAAGGGTTTTCTCCCTTGGTTATGCCCATTATCATAGTTCTTACTATTAAAAAAGGAGAAGGTGCTGAAGAGTTCAATGCCAACCATTGCATGGTTGGCCTGATAGACCCATGTTATTATCCGAGTTTTTTCCGTATCGCTCGAACGGGTGGTTTTCTGAAAAAAAGTCGTACAGACCCTCTGACTACCCCCCTTGCCCTACAGCAGCACTGGGTTCACGTGGTCGACCCGTCTCTTAAGCAATACTACCGTATTGACAGTCAATGGATAAAACGGATAGAAGACAACTGGCCTGATTTTGACGCAAAGTCCATTGATCAGGTATCCATTAACTACGTCTATTTTTTCGATGTGCCTTAGCAGCGCTCTTAAACTAATGGCATAACTGCCTGCTCAAAAAAAAGCCCGATGCCTCAACAGCACCGGGCTTTCTGGTTTATTGCCTTATACCATCTGACACCATCAGAAGTCATACCGCAGTTTCGCCACCACTGTATCGGCTTTAAAGCCGTCCTGCCAGTTGTGTTCGTAGTTCACAGAAACACTGAAGTTGTTGTCCATCAGGTATTCTGCTCCCACACCTGCCTGATAGCGGGTTTTCTCGGTTTCAGGACCAAAATAGGTGAACGAGCCGCCACCGGTTTCAAAGGCCACATCCACCTCGACACCGTCTGCCTTGAAATCGTGCCAGGCCATCAGGCTGGCTTCAGGCAGCAGCAGCGCATCACCCATTTCAATACCGGTGACAAGCCGTACACCAGCGCCGAGCTCCAGGGTTTCAAGGTTTTGGGAACCGATGGTTTCGGTACCTGTTGCTCCCTCATAGCTGTACTTATCACTTTTCAGGCGTGTATAGTTAAGGCCCACACGGGGTTCTACCAGCGTATCGTTGTTATTAAACAGAATACTCTTACCGGCCAGAACACTGACGCCAATCTGCGAAGAGTCGTAATCCGCCTCCCACTCGGTACTGTTCAGATCGGTGCTGCCTTTACCCATACTGACACTGGCATCGGCAAAGTAGTCCTGGTCACGCCACCCGGCATAGACCGACCCCAACACCGTTTTGGTTTCACTGTTAGCACCCTGACGGCTACCACGCTCGTTGGCAGTGCTGTTGGCTAGTGTTACCCCTACACCCAACGTTAAGGTATCACTGACGTCTTTATCAGCGCCAATGGTAAAGCCCGAACTGCGCAGGGAGTATTCATTAAAGTCACTGCCGTTATGGCGCGTGGCATCTTGCTTGCCGTCTGAGTAGATGGCTCTGATCCACAGGGAGTCAGGACGAATATCAGTGCCCGCATCCTCATCGTCACCGGCGGAGATACCGGCAGCACCGGTTCTCAGTTCGGCAATCCGCGTGAGGATGGTATTCACTGCTTCAGCCTGAGCACTTTGACCGGCAGCAATACCTGTTTCAGGGCTGGCTACCAGTCGCTCGGCAAAGTCGGCAAAGTCAGTGGCAGACCCTTCAAACAGCTGGTCATAGAGTGCCCTGTTACTGTCATACAACTCAATCAACCCTTCTGAATTGGTTGCCTGGAGTGCTCTGATAGCATTTTGCGCATTCACATCGGCACCCCCTGAAGCCGCCAGCAACCCGGTATCCGCCACAGAGACATTCGCCACCACCTGTCTGTCACTGTCACGCTGACCCACCAATGTGTTAAGCAGAATCGTGTTATCGGTGATAGTCACTGCATCGACGTCAACCGTCGCACCATTATCTGCCTCAACAAGGACAATATCTCTGCCAGCGCCATCAACTGGATTCAAACTCCGCAGATCATTGTTTTTCAGGCTCATCTCAAAGGCGCTGCCATCGGCAATCTCAGCCACATCCGTTACATCCACAATGGCCTGGGTAAATGGGCGGCTGGCTTCGTCAACCTCAAAGATGAGCTGACCTACTTGCTGATAACCGCCCTGAACAGAAACAAGGCTAGTGTCGCCCATTTGCAAGCTGCCCGTTTCGGTTACGGTCAGGGTACTGCTGTTATTGAAGCTGAAGAAGGTGTTATTCAGGGAAATGGTGCCTGTTACATTGGTTTCCTCAATATCGTGGACATCCCCATTGAGTTCACCCCCTGCCAGCGTCAGCACATCGCCCAGCTCATCCCTCAGGCTGCGACCGAGGATATCACCGTTAATGATACCGGTATTTTCCAGCTTAACAGGGTTCGCCTGGGTGCGCAGATCGAAGGCTAACTGCTGGGTTTCAACATCACGTGTATCGTCCCCCTGACTGATGACACCGCTAAAAGCACCACCAGACACTGTGCCTGTATTTTGGGTAACACCACTGACTGCCGTGTTTGCCACCGTGATACCCACACCACCAGCGCTGATGGTACCGGCATTTACCACGTTGGTAACACCCGTGGTATTATCCAGCACAATACCGCCTGCTGCCGCGTCAATGGTCGCACCGTCTGCGTTAACGACCAGCCCGTTAATGGTACTGTTGAATGCTTCCATACCGTTGCCTTCGGCATTGGCTGTCCCGGCAACAATAGCGCCACGGTTTAACAAACTGCCGTTAACCAGGGTGACTTGATCCAGGCTGATACCATGATGACCAGCCGTCAAGGTTGCCCCTGTATCATTGGTTACACCACCGGCAAAACCACCACCGATCACCTTGATACCGTGGCCTTCACTCACATTAATCGCACCACTGTTGTTTAGATAGCCCGCTGCCGAATTGAGCAGATAAATACCGCTGTTCAGGGAATCAATAGAGCCGGAGTTACGGAGTTCACCACTAATGATGGTGTTGTTAACGGAGATACCCCTGGACTGCGGCGCGCTCAGGCTGCCTTCATTCACCAGCCGGCTTGCACCCCTGACCTGGTCAAGGTATACGCCATAGCTAGACGACGAAATACTACCCGTGTTAACGATCTCACCGTCCATATCCACATTCATTGCCGCCATGCCCAGGGCAATATTGCTTTCACCCTCGGCGAGACCGGCATTAATCTCTCCACTGTTAGTGAAGTTGTCCAGACCCTCAACATCCATTACTCCCATAGCAACGGTAAACGGCGCACCGTCTACACCCTGGGTACTGATGGTGCCGCTATTGGTCACATCGCCATCCATCCGCACGACGGATGCCACCATGCCATGGGCACCGGCTTCAAGGGTACCGGCATTATAAAAGTCAGTGACACCGTCTGTGTCCGTTATTGCCATACCGTGGGCATTGGCTTTGATCGTGCCGTCCTCACCATTGGCCACAACACCTGCGAGGGTGCTGTTGTCAATTTCAACGCCATTACCTTCAGGGTTGGCAAAACCGGCAAGGATAGCGCCGGTATTGACGACACTGTCCACCTCGACAGTATCAAGACTGATACCGTGGTGACCGGCCTTAACAGAGCCACTGTTGCTAATGTTGCCATTGAGGACAGTACTACCGAGTACCTTGATACCGTGGCCTTCACTCACCTCGATGCTACCGCTGTTTGTTAGGCTGCCAGCTTCTACATTTTCTACATAGATAGCGCTGTAACGGGTATAGATTTCACCGTCTGCCTGGTTTTCAATAGCACCGGAGAGTTCAGAGTTAACAAGGTAAACACCCCGGGCAGTGGTTTGTATACCACCACTGTTGATGACATTGTCAGCACCTTCTACATTATCAACGGCAATACCATAGCCATTGGCAAGAATAACGCCGTTATTCTCAACATTACCGTCCATCTCGGCGTCTTGAATACCCATGCCAAAGGCAATATTGCCGTCACCACCGGCTTTTCCGGCGTGAATGCCACCGTCGTTAATAAGGTTGCCAACGCCCTTAACATTGGTCAGCCCGATGCCGGCTGTCATACCATCCGCCATGCCGTCGGTAATGATACTGCCCGCGTTGAGTACATCACCATTAAGCTCAACATCCTCACCACGAATACCTGAGTGAGCGGCGGTAATGGCACCGTAATTGGCAACTTTGCCATCAATATAAACGGTGCCATCAGAGTCTTCACCGCCTATGTCAATGGCTGTTGTACCGGCAACGATTGAGCCCGCATTCAATAGATGACCGCTCAGGCGTGTGTCGTCAATATCAATGCCATTTTCTCCCGCATTGATAGCACCGAAGTTTTCAATACCACCGGCCAGTAGGGAGCGTTTCACCCGGATGCCGTCATCATCGGCATTGATGACACCGTTGCTGTCGCTGATAATATAACCGGTTCCCGCGATACTTTCGCCATCATTGATCATACCAACTGTGGTATCAACGACGCGAATAGCATCTACGCCAGCGGTCACTGATCCATTGTTGTATATATTGCCATAGATGTCAGTATCATATATTCCAAGGCCATGACCACCGGCTGTAACAGAGCCGGTATTGCTCAGTGCCTGAGCACTGCCATCAATGATTGATATGCCACGACCGGCAGCATTGATAACACCGTTGTCGTGGTTCTGAATGACACCCTTGAGGTCAACATTCACCAGCGTCAAACCATCGCCTTGAGGCCCAAAAGCCCCCGGTGGTGGGAATGGTCCTTCACCATCAACAGGGGCATCAAAAGTGCCCGCCGTAATAGTGCCAGTGTTGATGACATTGTCAGCATTGAGATCAAACAGTGAAATACCGCCACGACCGGCGGTGATATCACCGGTATTAACCACATTATTTTCAAAGTCAGTGTCAAATACCGTAATGCCATCACCCATAGCCACATTAATCGTGCCATGGTTTGCCAGGTTGTCGGCATCGCGCACATCACCGAGGAAAATGCCATCATAGTTAGTGTTAATCACAGCACCGGCATGATTAACAATATCGCCATCGATGGAAGAGTCCACGGCAAACAGACCGGGAATTTCGGCATTAATCGTCCCTTCATTAACCAGCCCGGTAGCACCGTCAACATCAAAAAGAGCAATACCAAAGCCGTTACTATTAATAGTGCCTGTATTACCAGCAACGCCATCCATATAGACGTCTGTAGCCGTCATCCCTGCTCCCCAACCATCATCAAGCAGGGTAATAGTCCCACGGTTAACAAAGCTACCCACGCCTTCTACATCATCAAGCTCAATACCCACGGTGCGGCCATCTTCAGAACGTTCAACCGTGATCACACCGTCAACACCATTGATCACGCTGCCAGAGAGTGTGCTGTCAGCCACATAAATGCCTTTACTGATGGCAGAGATCACGCCGCTGTTTTCAACGCCACCGTTAACAGTAACATCCACCAGGCTGATGCCGTACTGAGGTTCTGTCTTTGGCATAAACCGGCCATTATCGGCTGTGGCAGTGGCTATCAGACCATCAGAACCGGGATAGCTCAGGTCCAGGTCACCCTCAAGCTGACCCGCATTGACATAAACTTCCTCGCCGGGCGCAATATTGAAGTACTGAGTGGAAAAGTCGCCGTTTTGCTCCTGCAAATGCGCACCATAGTAAGTGTTGCTTTCATTGCGCACCACAAACCAGGCATTGCCTGCTTTATCGCGTCCTTTGGCCTCAAGAAGAATTTCACCGTCATTGGTGGGCTTACCCTGCCACTGGCCACGGTAGTTATCACCTTCTTGAGAAAAAACGCCTGTTCCCGCGTCAATATTGCCGGCATTAATCACGCTCCCACCGATAGTGGCATCAGCAATATCAATGCCTGATGCCCGCAATGAGGTGATATCACCGCTATTTGCCATATGACCGGCGATATCGGCGTCTCTGATATAAATACCCTGATCAACAGCAGAAATAGCGCCTGCATTAACCAGGTCGCCACCGATAGCGCTTCTTACTAGCTGCTCATGCTCACCGCCTTCATCATAAAGCTTCCCTGTCAGGCTGATACCCCGGAAATAACTATTGACATTATCAATGTGGTACGGTGGAGAAAATTCGGCATTCAAATCAACAGTACCGACCGCGATCTGTCCATCGGGCTGCGGGCCTGGTCCCGGTCCGGGTCCGGGCCCACCATCGCGAGTCAGCACAAAACTGGCTCCTTCGGGAAGGTCACCGGTGTTAACAATCACCTCCTGACCACCTGTCAGGAAAAAGCTTTCTGAGAAATTCCCTGCTTCATCTTTCAGAACTAACCACTCGTTATTACCCGTTTCATTCTTGATACTGAACCAGGCATTACTTTGCTGGTCTTCACCAAGTGCTGAGAGCACCACCTGACCATCAGGCAACGGGGCCTGTGGCGAGTGGTAATAATAATCGCCGGCAACAAAATCAGGACCCTGCCGGGCCGTTAAGTCGCCAGTATTAACGAAGTCACCAGCAACACTTGTCGCACGAAGGTCAATGGCACTGCCATCTTTGGCAAGAATGTCGCCCCGACTCTCAAAGTTAGCCAGGCCATCTTCGAGCACACCATTAGTGCCGATACTGACCAAGTCAAATACAATACCGTTGTTGCCTGCCTCAATATCACCTTCATTGACAAAACGGCCACCAATGGTTGTCGGTGCCAGAGAGTAATACCCGGGCGTGACGCCGTCCGGGGTTTCTTCAGCCTCATGCCACTGCCTGTTTCCCTCAACAAGGTAGGCATTTTCTCCAGCGATGATAGTGCTTGAATTAAGCCAGTCACCCGTCACCTGCAGGCCATCAACATCAAAGGCATCTTCACCTGCGGTAATAGCGCCAGTATTTGCCCAGTTACCGCCAATAGTCATTCGGTCTATTTCATAGGCTTCGCCACCGGCTACAATGGTGCCGGTATTGATAACATTCCCTCTGACTTCCAGATCATCAATATCAAAAGCATCATCACCACCGTTGGTCACGCCATCGCCTCTAATGGCAAAAATCTGACCACGGTTTTCCAGATTTCCCGCAATGACTACAGGTTTATTACGCTGCCCATCCAGCTCAAATGCATTATCACCGGCCCGGAGCGTGCCATTGTTAATCACGCTGCCCCCAACGAATGAGTCATCCACCTGGATAGCATCATTTTGTCGGGCAATAATCAGACCATCATTGATAATACTGCCCTGAATCTCCGCATTTCCAATGATCAGTGGGTCAGAGTCAGCAATCATCACACCGTCAGCCTTGTTAATAATATGGCCTGTAACCAGTGTATTACTATTGATATCAATGCCTTCTACACCCGTACTGTCGATACGGCCCGAGTTGATAATGCTGCCATGAACAATAGTATTTTCAAGGTCAATCGCGTCGTTTGTTGTGGTAGTAATTAACCCACTGTTTTCAATATTGCCATGGATAATGGCATTATCAATGTCAATGGCATCGCTGCCTGTGTTATCAATATCTCCGGCATTGACCAGTCCACCAATCTCAGCACCGGTAATACGAATGGCGTCATTGCTTGAGTGGATAATCCCTTCATTCACTACAACACCAGCGACTGTGACAACTTCACCACTTACCAGCTGGCCATCTTCAAGCCGCGCGCTACCTACGAGACGAATGCCTTTGTTGCCGGTCAGTTCACCACTGTTGAAGACATCACCACCCACCTGGCTACTGCCTTCTATATTAATAGCGTATTTATTATTGGTAGTGATATCACCGGTATTGTGCACCTTGCCACCTATAGTGGCATCGACAATGTGAATACCGTGTTTGGTTGCCGTGGTAATAACGCCACTGTTGATAAAGTCACCACCGACCGCCGCTATATTCTCTGTGACCAGCTGGTTACCATCATCCAGAAAGCGCTTGCCCTCCAGGATAATACCAAAGTCATCAGCGGTGATATTCCCTGCGTTCTTAAAACTGCCGTCAATAGTAATATTATTTCCCATGGCAATGCCTGAACCATCGCCAGCGGTAATATCGCCATTGTTGATAAAGTCTACGTCAATAGTCGTATCAGAAAGGTCAATGCCGTCATTACCTGCCGACAGAACACCCTGATTGATCAGGTTGCCAGCGATACTTGACCCACTGATAGACAGGGCATCTCCCTGAGTACCAGAAATACTGCCGTTACCGATGATATCGCCGCCGACTGTTACGCCATTAACACGAGCACCATTATCGAGGGCACTGATCTCACCGAGCACGACATTATTGCCAACCTTCACTGATTCAAGGTCAATGCCGTGGAAGTACTCACCATCATCAGGCAACACATTCTGAAGCCCGGCCTCAATAGAACCGGAACTGTCGAAATCTCCGGCAATATCCACATAGCGCATGTAAATGCCGGTTTCACCGGAAACAATATCACCCGAGTTGATAAAGCTGCCACCGACAGTCACATAATCAATGACAGACACAGGCGCTTCACCCGGCGCCGGTGGCGGCAGCATGTCCATCTCGCCTTCAACAAAAATACCCACACGACCGGCATTAATCAGGCCAGAGTTGACCAGGTTTTCGCTGATATCACTCTGGTCAATATCAAAACCCTCATCCACGGCATTAATGGTGCCGGTGTTTTCCACAGTACCCGCAACGGTGGAATCATCAATATCAATCCCGTCTTCACCAGTGACGTTACTGGTATTGAACACATCACCCTCAATATGGCTGTCATCAATATCAATAACATCGTAATCGTCATTAGACGTCAGGCTACCGGTATTAATGACACTGCCACTAACCCAACTGTCCTGGATATCAATGGCATTATCTTCTGAAGAGTTTATCGAGCCATCATTTTGAATATTTCCTTCGACCCTGGCATTACGGATAAAAATACCATTGTCTTGTGAGAGAATCCCACCACCGGCAGCATTGACCACATCACCATTAACCGTTACCCCGTCGTTGCCTGAGCCATCGACCAAAATGCCAAAGGTATCGGCAACAATCATACCGTCATTCATTACAGTATCAGCGGTTGAACCACGGGTAACTTCTATGCCATTGACCTGGGCGCCGTCCAAAAATGCCCCACTGTCGTGAGCCTGACCATTGGTGACGGTAATCGTGCCATCATTAATGATACGTCCACCATGGCTGCCATTGTTCACGGAAATGCCGGCCAGAGAAGCACCTTGCATGGGAGCGAAACCATCAGACAAAGGATCAACAAAATCAAGGGTAATATCCCCATTGTTAATCACAGCGCCTGCCACTGCCGAACCATTGGTCACTTCAATACCCGACATTGTGCTTGCGCCATCAAAAAATGGCCCGAAAGAAGGCTCAGTATCACTGGGGTTGATACTGCCGTTATTCACCAGATTGCCCCCGATGGTTGAACCATCGGCCACGGAGACAATGCCGTTAACGCTACCATTATTGGTCACATCTGTAGCAACATCCGACGAGTCAATGGCAATGTACCGGGTAACGCCTTCATTTAATACAGCCTCTACGGATGAACCATTGATCACCAGCAAACCATCGGTAAAACCATCAACCTCGTTGACCACAGCGCCTGCCACCGATGCGCCATCAGCCATAGTGACACCATCAACAAAGCCCCGGTTCACCAAATCACCCGCCACATGGGAACCATCGCCTACATGGACGATCACGGCATTGCCAGTATTGACCATATTGCCCTCAACAGTGGTGTCGTTTTGCGCAGTAAAGACAAAAACATCGCCACTATTGATAAAATCACCCACAACGGTTGAACCATCAAGCACACCAACACCAAAGACGTTGCCATCATTGCTAAAGGTACCACCGACAATGGCACCATCATCAATAGCAACACCGCTGCCGCCTGCCGTATTGGTCAGATCTCCTCCAATACGCGCGCCTTTTACCCAGATCTCCCCCATGCTGCCATGATTGATCACATTGCCTTCAACGGTCGCGCCATTATCAATGATCAAGTCCTGAGCGATGGTTGCTGAAGAAGAACTGATAACATTGCCTTTAACCAGGGCGCGGCTGCCGGTAATATGCACACGGGTGATATTGCCATCGTTGGAAATATTGCCATGAATCACCGTAGGTACACCCGGGTCGTCTGACACGGTTAAAAAACGCATATCGCCGTTGTTTTGAATATCAGAAAATACGTTGGAGCCGTTATCGATGTTAAGGTCGCGCATGACATCATTATTAATAAACGATCCATTAAGCTCACCGGCACTCATCCAGAAATCTGAGATTCCGTCATCAACAAGCACATTGCCATTGACGCGCCCCTGAATCCCAATATCGTTAACAGGACCAAAGCCTGCGTCAACAGTAATGCCCCCTTCACAAAAATCACCCACACCTACATGCACGTTTCCCGAAGCGTTAGGTGCCGGGCAAGTAGCTGCCTGGGAAGCAGCGGATAGTGTTTGCAGTGTGGCGGCTATGATCGCTGAACTGAGCAGCGACTTTCTGAACGATGTTTTCTTGTCCATAACGCTCTTGTTCTTTTTAGTTATTATGTTTGACCATGCGCATAGGTGGTGGGCAACAACAGAATACGTATTTACACCTATCCTTGTATTTTGCACTATACTCCTATTTTTCTTGGAATAACAAACTAAACGACACAAATTTATTTTAAAAATGAATATCCTATAAAAATAAACCGAGAAAATAACAAAGAAGCTGGTTTTTCCCAGAAACTGTTCATGGTCTTTTTTAAAAAGCAAAACCCATGGGAAAACCTGCTTATTTTTGCGTTTTATTAACGTTTGATGGTGTCATGTAACGAAGAAAAGCCAGGGAGGCTTTTCCCGCCACTGAGATTACGTTCTTATGTCAACAGAACTTGAGTGATCATTGGTTTTTTTCAGTCAGGCACATTCCATTGTGACCAATGGATTTGCACGCTTGGGTAAATAAAGCATATTTCGGGCTTTGTAAGGCATCCTGGCTCAATTCCCAGAACCACATGCCGCCAAGCTTGTTAGCTTTGACCAACTTATTGGCTTTGTCACGCACCACTTTTTGTGTGTCCAAAGTAAATACAGGGTAGGCCGGGTAGGGTTGGGAGGGGTTGGGCGCTCCGGCAAAAGTAGCTTTAACACTTTGTTTGTTATCTGAAAGCCAGGCTATATTCGGTTCTGGATAGCTGAGTTTTAAACCTTTGGGAATTGGCTGACCTATAGCCCCCCTGTTGTCTCTTTTAACCAAAAAACCGCACTGACTTGGGGCCGCGCCTTTGGTAAGCGTATCCAGGAAACACGAATAGCTATAAGTTCCGGTAAAATCAACCATACCAGCAGCGGGATAATAGGGCTCAGGATTGGGGTTGTCCGCAAACTTGAAATAGTCAGGGTTATCAGTATAGTAAGCCTTTTTAAAAGCCTGACCGTATTTCTCAAAACCCTTGTAACGTAAAGAGCCCATGTAGCCAAACCGATTCTTTTCAGTGGGCTGTTGCGCGACCAGCATTTCACGGGCATAGGTAGGCCCTCCTAACACTATTTTTCTGGCGGGAACATGTGCTTTTTTAATATAAAAGTCAATGGCGCTCTGTAGCTCAGTGGACTCACTCATGTTTTGCGCAAGCCCCTTCATGCCTGAAACAACATCAAATTCACCATGCATATCAAAGCCCATTAAATCGAGCCAGTCCGCACTACTGGCAACCTTTTGCCAGTCAACACCCTCTTCAGCCTCTCCTTTTGCTTTTTTGGGTGAGGCAACAACGGCTGTTGTCAGATAATAATGCTTGTTATTTTCTCCTCCCAGATTATTCAGCATGATGCGTAATTTCATCATCATGGCAGTATACAACTTTCCTTCCCCCTGGTGACCGTCGTGACTGGCAGAATGCCCGTAACCAGGATACTCCCAGTCAATGGAGATACCGCTAAAGGCAGGATGCCCTTTAAGCCAGTTTCTTGTTGAATCAACAAAACGCGTCAAAACGGCGGGGTCTGAGGTATAGTCTTGATAAAACTGGTTTAAACGATCCGTGTAACTCCAACCGCCAATAGAGGCGAGCAAGATCGTCTTGCCGTTTGTAGAAGCAGCATATTTCGACATGTATTTGGTTGCGTAAGAGTTGACGCAAGCGCTGAAATCCTCAGGATATTCAGGACAGCTTGTAACACCTGATTCTACCAGGGCTTCGGTGTCAACTACCGTGCCAGGCTTCCCTTGTTGCTGATCGGTCAGAAACTTTCCGCCGTATAAAGGCAGGTGATCTGTGAGTGTTTTTTGGGTTGTGACGCCCAAAAAAGCGTAAGTTATGTAATTAGCTGCTCCTGCTGTGTCTTTGATCATGCTAAGGTCTTTTGTGCCTGGTTTGCCCGCCCAATATGACCAGCTGGAATAATAACCACCTACCCAGCTGCCATCCGGTTCGGTTGCTATAGCCGAGGCTGGCAAATAATTGGCAAGAGTAGTGCAAGATACAGCAGCAGCTAAGCTAGAAATGGCAAGCGCACTTGTCCTTAATGTAAGCATTGGAATTTACCTCAGTCATTTGGGAAAAATAAACAGCTGCCTTTACAGTCGAACGACTATCGACGTATCTTATAAGCGGGTCTGGAAAAGCCGATATTGTCCGCTCAATAGCAGACTATTTCAGCAGACTATTCGCCTCTCATTTTTTCTTCCGCCTCTCTTGATCTCCACCAGGCACAGACTTCCAGGAGCCTGTCGGACTTATGCTTTCGAGCATAAAATTCAGTAGGGCGAGTCAGAATTTTCGATCAATTTGCGCGAATAGTTGACCTATTTAAGCAAGTTAATCAGAAATTCTGGCCGCACTCTCTCGCACTTTCTGGATTTTAGGCCGAAGTTGTCTTAGGTTCGACAGACTCCTAGGACTGTTTCCAAGAGAAAAAAACCCCTTGGTGAAAAATTGCCTGCGGCAAATAAAGCCGCTTTCAGGTGTAGCATTACCCTCTGATGGCAGTTTTAAACATCAAAAAGACGCACTACTCTCTGAGTGAAACACTCTGAAAAAAGGGTGATGAAAGACAATACTCCGAACAGTCAAACATTAACGTGAAAAAAGCACAGCAGTGAAAATCCTTTTCATACTGATAATAGCCATTCAAAAACAATAGAACATTATCATTACTAATAGCCGCAATAAGTATTACTGATAACTATCAGACCAACAAACCAAAAATCACCCTGAACCTGGGAGCCTGTCGGACTCAAAGTTCATCGGTGGTTTTTTGCTCTGATAAATTTATGCGACCAACCCAGCCAGCAGATTCAAGTTGGTTTGTAACGGTGCCCGCTGCACGCTATTTGGGCGACATTCTTCAACTGATCCCGTCGTAGTAAAGTCTTGTAGGACAGTGGCTGATTATTAGGCTTCATGTTTTTCCCGACAACTTTTTCCTAATACACAAGCAGTGTCGTTAAAAAGCCTGATAAAAAATTTACAGCACCTATCATTTTCAGCGATGAGTTGCTTATGCCATTGGTTCAAACTCAAGGTAGAAATCACCAAGATCGCAGAATAATGGGATTCTGTGTCTTTTTTAGGCATCAAACTCACGTTATTTATGTACGGCAGTTCTTCTCGCGGTCATATTGCCTTTATCTTCTGATAGTTGATGATCCTGCTGCTCTTCAGGTACATGTGTATCCTGAATACCGCAACTGGCAAAGATTTGTTTACGCAGGGCAGGGACGTTCCGGTAAGGCTTTTCTTCATAAGCCAGAAGGGGAATATCTGCCATATCACACAGCTTGCGCAAGTGTTTTTGATGCCCGGCATCATTTTCATCACGCCTGTCGAGTGATATGGCACACACGACAGTGACATTATTACGATCGCACAGTAAATAGTCAAAACTGTGCCCTTTCAGTTTTCTTAACAATGAGCGCCTCGGACCGAGGCGTTTACCCTTAACCACAGATGCGACAGGAATATCAGGAAATACATAAAAGTGACTACTGACCGCCATATCCAGTTGTCCGAAGAATAAACGTCTGGCAGGTGAAGGAAAAAATAGCTGCTTATGACACGTCGCCTCTGTCCGCCTTCTTAGCCAAATACATAACAATGCAAAGGCGCAACTAACGGTGACGATGGATATAAGAGAAATAAAGCCGGAATGCACAAAATAATCCTGCTACTTGGGCCAAAGACAATAAAAGCCACTTCAGGAATACCCTCTGAAATGGCTGATGTTTTTACTGCAATAAATAGTAACAGGATCTAACCGAACACCTGAACACTTTCAGGCCGGTAGCGAGTCTTCCTGCTGCGCTTCAGGGTCTGCCTGTGGAACATCAGCACTATTACCATTATCAGGAATGACTTTCGTTGCAATCAACCCCTTTGGCCCCTGCCCTATATCGAAACTGACAAGCTGCCCTGCTTTCAGTGTTTTGAAGCCCTCCATGTCGATCACGGAGTAATGAATCAGAACATCTTGATTATCTGTCGCTTCCTGGGCCTGAATGAACCCATATCCCTTGGGATTATTAAACCACTTCACTGTACCTACCAGCATAGCTTCCATATCCTTCTTGGTCGCTTCCATACAGCGCTATTCCTGTTTTATTACACTGGAGTAACCGCTGGGAAACTGCAACCCCTGTTATTTTAATTTTGTAAGACCACGGTTGTGTCATCCATGTCACCATGCCTTTATTAATATCAGATGACTTTCAAACCATCAACGCTTTTTATAAAGGCATTATCATTATAAAACTATATTGCGTCATCTTAACAGTCCGAACAACGGTTAAAGGGAAAAATCATCAACGGATGGCGCTGACTCATTAAGAACAGTTCCTAACGGCTTGCTCAGACACAGTAGTGTCATTACCGGTGGCAGCAGTCCTCCCGTATAACAGATGCGCCACACACAAAATGAGACCCCAGGAGCCTGTCGGACTTATGCTTTCGAGCATAAAATTCAGTAGGGCGAGTCAGAATTTTCGATCAATTTGTGCGAATAGTTGACCTATTTAAGCAAATTGATCGGAAATTCTGGCCGCACTCTCTCGCACTTTCTGGATATGACCTTTAAGACTGCTTCTTAAGATCTATTGCATGAACGTCACCATCGGGACTACATGCTGTGACGCCAAGCTGACAACCAAGACGATTAACGCCTTTTTCTTTGTCACTGTCGGGCGCATCCAGGCCAATCCAGATCATGCCGTGTTGACTGGCTAGCTTATACGGGCGTTATGTGAAAAAATTGTACCTGATCTACAGCCGCTTTAATGAAAGACATGTTATTGACTCCATGTTGAACTTACACATAACGCGACATCAGGGGCAGGTACAGCAGGCGCAGTCTGCTGTATATTTTTAGGAGGTTTATGGGTGTCCTGTTTTTTGTTTTTTTGATCTGTTTTTTTATTCTATCGAATGCGAATATTCACCAGAGCATCCAACGCTCAGCTAAGCAGCAAGCCAGAGCGTAGCGCAAGTTTGTCTTTACTTAAGTGCCTTGTTATAAGTCATTTATAATTTTATTCCGAAATAATTGAGTATCCATATCATAATAAAATAGCAGGCTATTGTTACAACTATGGATGTGGAAAGACTCAGATAGAAATTCCAGCCTAATTTCAGAAATATTGGGAGGGTTACAAACAAAGCCAACGAAGGCAATACGAGCCAGAATACACCAGAAGATAATGCGGAAACCTTCTCTACGTCTTTTGTGTCTGTATATAGCCATATCATGGCTAAGACCGTGACAAGGGGAACGGATGCCAAAATAGCTCCGACCATGGAGTTGCGTTTAGAAACTTCAGAAATAATAACTATCAGAAGAGTTGTAATGACAATTTTCAGCACATAGTACAACATAATTGCTTTCCAGGAGCCTGTCGGACTTATGCTTTCGAGCATAATATCGGTGTTCCCTCCATTATACGATCTAAATTCGCATATTCTTCTTTTAAGTGTGCATTGGTACTTTTTCAGAAAAAAATCCCATACACTACCTTATCAGTATCATAGCGCTTGTCTTTTAAGGGCCGTGTAGGGGGACGTCGTGTGTTGAAACCATCCATCAACTTTGAAATGTTGCGCCACCGGTGGCCGGAACTGGCGAATCTCGGTGCGAAAGCAGAAGACTATGTTCACACAGACCCGGAAAGCTGTCTGGTCAAGTTAAGGAACTATTTAGAGCAAGTCGTTCGCTGGCTATACCGGGAAGAAAAGCTGCCTGAAGGCTACCGTGTCAGCCTGTATGACCTGTTGTCAGACAATAGCTTTAAAAGCGCCATTCCTGAGCAGGTGACTATGAAGATGGGCGCCTTGCGGATTCATGGAAACCGGGCAGCCCATGGAGACAAAATAAAGGCAAGTGACGCTGCCTGGCTATTGCGGGAAGCCGCCATTATTGGTGCCTGGCTATATCTGCGTTATGCCAACGGCCATGCCGATGACATGGGTAAATTTACCCTACCTGAGCCACCGGCTACACAAACGACACTCAGCCAAAAAGCCCTTTCCCAAAAGCAGGCACAATTACAACAGGCGCAGGAAGAGTTGGAAGCAGCACAGCAGCGTGAAATGGCTGTTATCCGCGCGCTTCAGCTCGAAAAAGAAAAAGCTGATGATTTCCAAAAACGTCTGGAAGCATTGCGTACGAAAAATGAAGTCGCCGCCAATGCGCTGGAAATGAATGAGGCAGAAACCCGCCGACGCCTGATTGATTCCAGACTGATCAGTGCGGGATGGGATGTGGCGGGTAATGGACAAAACACCGAAACAGTGACGCAGGAACATCCGGTAAAAGAGCAACCCACTAAAACCGACGACGGGTATGCTGACTATGTACTGTGGGATGATAAACAAAAACCACTCGCTGTGATTGAGGCCAAAAGCACACAACACAATGCTGAAAAGGGACGCAAACAGGCAGCATTCTATGCTGACTGGCTGGAAAAAGAACACGGCCAGCGCCCTGTAATTTTTTACACCAATGGCTACGATATCTTTCTATGGGATGACCACAGCGCACAAGGCTACCCTCCGCGTAAACTGTTTGGTTTTTACAGTAAGGATTCCCTGGACTACTTAATTCAGCAGCGCGGCAGCCGCAAAGTGTTAGCCGATGTTCCCAAAGCCACAGACATTGCTGGCCGTTTATATCAGCTGGAAACCATTACACGGGTAGCGGAGCGATTTACTGATAAACACCGAAAGTCGCTGATCGTACAAGCTACCGGCACGGGTAAAACCCGGGTTGCCATCGCTTTGACCAAGTTGCTGCTCGATGCCCGCTGGGCTAAACGGGTTCTGTTCTTATGCGACCGAAAAGAGCTGCGTAAGCAGGCGCGCAATGCCTATAACGACTTTATCAATGACCCGATACACGTCGTGGGTAAAAGTGATAAAAAAGGGCAGGATACCGCACGCATCTTTATCGCGACTTACCCCGGTATGCTGAATATTATGGATCAGTTTGACGTGGGCTACTTTGACCTGATCATTGCCGACGAATCACATCGCTCAATTTATAATGTGTACGGCGATATTTTCAAATACTTTGATGCCCTGCAAATTGGTTTAACGGCCACGCCAGTGGATATGGTGAGCCGTACGACCTTCGGCTTGTTTGGCTGCGAAGATCGCATCCCAACGGCTAACTATACGCTCGAAGACGCTATTGCTGACGATAACCTCACGCCATTTGAGGTTGTCACCCATACGACACAATTCCTGCGCGAAGGCATCAGTAAACACACGCTAAGTGACCAACAGCTGGCCGAGTTGGAAGAACAGGGCATTGACCCCAACACCCTTGATTTTGATGCTAAAGCCGTGGATAAAGCCATTTATAACCGTGACACCAACCGTGCCATTATCCGCAACCTGATGGAAAACAGCCTGAAGGATGCCGAAGGCTCACTGCCCGGTAAAACCATTATTTTCGCCCGTAACCATAACCATGCCGTACTGCTGCAAAACTGCTTTGACGAGTTATACCCGCAATTTAGCGGTAAGTTCTGTCAGGTGATCGATAACTACGACCCTCGTGCCGAGCAGTTAATTGATGACTTTAAAGGTGAGGGCAGTAACAACCAGCTTACCATTGCCATTTCTGTGGATATGCTCGATACCGGTATTGATGTGCCGGAGGTACTCAACCTTGTCTTTGCCAAACCCGTCAAGTCCAAGGTAAAGTTCTGGCAGATGATTGGCCGGGGCACCCGCCTGCGCAAAAACCTGTTGGGTCCGGGACTGGATAAAAAACAGTTCCGCATTTTTGATCATTGGGGCAACTTCGACTATTTCGGGATGAACCCCGATGAAGCAGAAACCACGCCTGATAAATCACAGG
Source organism: Candidatus Sororendozoicomonas aggregata (assembly GCF_031528575.1). Classification (NCBI taxonomy): domain Bacteria; kingdom Pseudomonadati; phylum Pseudomonadota; class Gammaproteobacteria; order Oceanospirillales; family Endozoicomonadaceae; genus Candidatus Sororendozoicomonas; species Candidatus Sororendozoicomonas aggregata. The sequence goes on along the minus strand of NZ_JAVLSP010000003.1, from coordinate 64,569 downwards.
CACAAAAACGCCTGGAGGCATGGGTAGCGTTGTCAGTGGCTGCCCAGAAAAAGTTTGAGCAAGGCACTGTTAGTACCGTTGCCAAGCTGCTGCTGGAGCAAATGACCGCGCTGGATGAAAACTCCATTGCCGTGCGGGAAAAATGGCAAAGCAAAGCCAAACTGTCGGATACCAAACGTTTAGAGCAACTGGCACCCCAGACCAAACAGCTGTTATTGGATGATATTGCCCCCTTGATGCAATGGCTGGATGTACGCGGTCAGGGTGATGCCATTCGCTTTGATATGGATATGATTGAGGCACAAACAGCACTCTATACCAATAAGGATAAGCTGACACAAAGCCACCAGAGCATCCTGGCAAAGTTGGATCGGTTGCCTCCCCATTTAGGGCAGGTGCAACAACACGGTGAGTTGATAAATACGTTGCGTGACAGGGACTGGTGGCAGAATACCACCTTTGGTGAGCTGGAGCAGGCACGGTTAACCCTGCGGGGCATTATGCGCCTGATGGAAAAAGTAACCACACCGCCTGAGCCTGTGGTCCATACCGATATCACGGAAGACACAACGCTAATCCAACAGGACACCCGGCAAACGGATATCCGCAGCGTTGATTTCAAGTTGTATCGTCAACAGGTGCAAGGTGCCCTTGAGCCGTTGTTTACCACGAACCCTGTGCTGGTCAAAATCCGTCAGGGGGAGCCTGTTTCCGACAAAGAGCTGGACGAACTGGCCAAGCTGGTCTTGATTCAAAACCCCAACGTGGATATCAACGTGCTGAAAAGCTTTTATCCCCAAGCCAGCACTAAGCTTGATCATATTCTGCGGACACTGGTGGGCATGGACAGTGCCGCGGTCGCTGCCCGCTTTGCCGATTTTGCGGCCACGCATCAGCTTAATAGCCAGCAAATACGCTTTCTGGAACTGTTGAAAAACCATATACGGGACTACGGTACCGTAGAAATGAAGCAATTGTTTGAGCAGCCCTTTACCCGTATTCATGGCGAAGGCATTACCGGTGTGTTTAGCGATAGGGATCAGGTTAATGCCATTAAAGGCATTGTTGATGAGTTGACCGTCACGCTGACACCGGTGCGGTAACATTGCCCTCCCTGTACTCTCGCACAAAGGCTTGTATGGGAGGTGGGTACACTTTAAACCGGTAACATGTATAAAGAGTAAGGACATCATCAAATGTCGTTCCCGGCCTGAATTGATGGGGGTCACTTTCAGGTATGTAGAATGGGCGAGTATAGGCGCTAAGACGAAAATAGCTGATATTGCTTAGATAACTTTTTGCAAAGGCCCGGTCATCAATAACTAAACCACGGCCGAGCAACGTATCAACTTGCTGTTCGATGTTTAACGGATCTTTATGGAAAGTGGTCATCAGGCGTGGAGACTACTTTAGTATAGTTATAGGCAAACTGCTTTTTATATGAGATAGAAATAAAAAACCCACCAAAGTGTGCTTCTTCGAGAGGCATGGCGGGTGTGTTACGTTAAAACTAGCCTCAATCCCCAAATCTGTCAATAAGTACTTACTTAACATTGCTAACCCACAGCAAAGGTTGAAAGTGTAGCGATATACCTGCCACACGCCTTATGATAGCCTCATTTTTTAGCCTTTCTTATGAGATGTGCGGTTTATGATCACCGGCGAGTTAAAAAGCACCATCGACAAACTGTGGGAAGAATTCTGGGTGGGGGGCATTACTAACCCCCTCACCGTGATTGAGCAAATCACCTACCTGATGTATTCCCGTATGCTGGATACGCTGGAGAGCAAGGACGAGAAGAAAAAGGCATTAACCGGCGTCGAGTTTAAGCCCCGCTTTAAAGCCCACGAGCAAGCCTACCGCTTTGGTCAGTACTGCAACCTTGGCGCTGACGAGATGATGGAGGTGGTCAAAGAAGAGGTGTTTGACCATTTCCGCCAGTTGAGCGACAGTGGCTCACTGCTAGGTGAGTTTATGAAAGATGCCCGGCTGGAGATTGTAAAGCCAAACCTGCTGGTCAAAGCCGTTGAGATGATCAAAGCCTTGCCGCTGGATAGGGGCGATACCAAAGGGGATTTGTACGAATACCTGCTGAGCAAACTCACCACGGCAGGCATTAACGGCCAGTTCCGAACCCCGAGGCATATTATCCGCGCCATGGTGGAGATGATGGAACCCAACCCCGCCCGGCACGAGCGTATTTGTGACCCGGCCTGCGGTACGGGTGGTTTTTTATCCACTACCTATGAATACCTGCTGGAGCGTTACAGCTCGCTGGATTCTGTTCACCGTGAAAACGTGGTGAATGAAAAGGGCGAGCTGGAAGAGCAACTCATTTTCTCCGGCGATCAGCTAGGCGATTACCGCAACCATGTGGATACGGATATGTTCCACGGCTACGACTTCGACAGCACCATGCTGCGTATTGCCGCCATGAACCTGATTATGCATGGGGTGGACGCGCCCGATATTCACTATCAGGACACCATGAGCCAGGGGTTCAGCGATAAATACCCCGAAGCCTCCCACGATGCCTTTCATCTGATCCTTGCCAACCCGCCCTTTACCGGCACGCTGGACGAAGAAGACATTGACCCGAAGATTCTGAAAACCGTTAAAACCAAAAAGACCGAGCTGCTGTTTTGCGCCCGTATTCTGCAAATGCTCAAGGTGGGTGGTCGCAGTGCTACGGTGGTGCCCCAGGGCGTACTGTTTGGCTCCAGCAAAGCCCACCAGAGTTTGCGTAAAACGTTGGTAGACGATAACCAGCTCGAAGCCGTGATTAACCTGCCCTCCGGTGTGTTTAAACCCTATGCGGGTGTGGCTACGGCGATTCTGATCTTTACCAAAGGCGGCCAGACCAGCAACGTGTGGTTTTACGATTTAGAAAACGACGGCTTTAGTCTGGATGACAAACGTAATCCCATTGATAAAAACGACCTGCCCCACCTGATTGCCAGTTGGCAGCATTATCGCCAACAGTTAGGCTTACCGACGGGTAACTTTATGGGGCATAAGCTCCGTCATTCCCGCGAAGGCGGGAATCCATCTATCGAAACAGACAACGACTACGAAGACCGTACGCAAAAAGCCTTTGTGGTGCCCAAAGACGAGCTGAAAGCCAACAAGTATGACCTGTCCATCAACCGCTATAAAGAAGTGGTCTACGAGGAAGAAGTGTACGACCCGCCCAAGGTGATTTTAGGGCGCTTGCAGGCGTTGGAAGCGGAGATTCAGAAGGAGTTGGGTGAGCTGGAGGGGATGTTGTGAGTTGGCCGTTGGTGAAATTAAAGGAGTGTTGCACTATTACAATGGGACAAGCCCCTAAAGGTGACACTTATAATACCGAAGGGCAAGGGTACGCGCTCATTGCTGGTGCGGGTGATTTTGGCTTTGAGAAACCAAAGCCGAAAAAATTTACTTCAAAGCCCACACGATTATCCGATGAAGGTGACATTATTCTTTGTATACGGGCAACAATTGGCGATATAAATTGGTCTGACATGACATATTGTCTGGGGCGGGGTGTCGCAGGATTAAAGCCTCAGCCAACATTAGATGCTCTTTATCTTTGGTACTTTATTAAAGTTAACAAGCGACAGCTTGAATCTGAAGGGACTGGTTCAACGTTTAAACAAGTATCAAGAAGCCATGTTGAAAACTGGAAAATTCCACTTCCCCCACTCCCCGAACAAAAACGCATTGCCGCCATTCTGGACAAAGCCGACCAACTGCGCCAGAAGCGCCAGCAGGCCATCACCCTCGCCGACGACTTCCTCCGCAGCGTCTTCCTCGATATGTTCGGTGATCCGGTGACGAATCCGAAGGGGTGGGAGAGAGTCTCAATAGACTGTATAGCTTTAAAAGTCACAGATGGTGAACATCAAACCCCGAAACGGGAAGATAGGGGGTACAAGCTGCTTTCAGCCCGAAATATTCAACAAGGATACATAAATACAACTACCGAAAAGGTTGATTATGTCGGAGAAAAGGAGTTTCAGCGAATCTCGAAAAGATTAACGATAGAGCAAGGTGATGTCCTTATTTCTTGTTCTGGTACTATTGGCAGGGTTTCTGTGAATACCCTAAATGAACAGTTTTGCCTAGTACGAAGTGTCGCTGTTATAAAACTGGACAGAACAAAAGTGCTGCCTAACTATCTTATGGTATTTTTACAAACGGTATACCTACAGCTAGTTATGCAAAAAGAGGCTAACTCTTCTAGCCAAAAAAATTTATTCCAAAACCAGATTAAGAAGCTAAAAATATTGACTCCACCAATAGAACAGCAGGAGATATTTGTAGCCAAATATCAAAAATACTCTACTATAAAGTCGAAAATTCAAGATATTTCGCACGTCGATAACACGTTATTCAACGCCCTCAGCCAAAAAGCCTTCGCCGGAGAGCTCTGACCTCACCGCCATCCTGTACAGGGAATGTACAGGAACCCTGTGGACAGGGCAATTACACTATTGCGCATGATAAGACCATTCACTGGTGTCCTTGTGAACTAAAAAACTTCAACTCGCCAAACGTCAAAAGCAGGCTCTTCATAAGGGTGAGCTTGACGAAGCGCTGCAACGACAGCCCTGATATGCTCATCAGCACAAACCATCTCCACCTTCAGTTCAGGCACTTTTTCTATTTCGCCCTGGTGCCCAATAAATGGATCACTGCCTGCCAGGGGGCGAAACTGCCCGGTACCTGGCGCTTCCCAGGAACAACAGTCATAATCACCAATACGGCCTGCACCTGCTCTGAACAGCGCTTGTTTGACCGACTCCGCATGTTCTTCCGGCACAAAAAAACAGAGCTTATACACAGGGTTTCATCCCGTTAAACCAAATGACGACATTCTACCTTGTAATCCAGGCTTTGTTGAACCTGAATTTAGCCGTTGAATTCAGGTTCAACGAGCATCAGAACAGATTCTTGTATGCCTTGGTTAGGCATTGTGAACAGTTATACAAAATGGGATGTTTATTATATGCGGTGCAATCGGCAGCCCCTTTGGGGATGGAATAGGAAAGAGCCAATGACTCAAATGTTGTGATGAGCATAACGATTAATCACAAATTCGATTTTATTGATGAGAGAATACACCACTGCCTGATTTTTGGGACCCATTTCACTTGTTATCCCATGAATAAACTGGCAAGCCATGCTCAATACCGTGCACCTTATTTAAATCACCTGTTCGCGTAATGTATTGCCATTTCTGTGCACGGGAAAGCTTCTTCAGCGCCATTTCTTTTTTTGTAGCGGTTGATCGATTATGACTTGCTTCAAGGTACAACAGGTAAACAGGCTCTCGCCCACGAAAAAACTTTGCTCCCGCCCTACCTGCAGTATGCTCTTGCCAACGCCGGGTTATATTGGTGGTAATACCGGTATAAATACTTTGATCACTAGCAAGAAGCATATACACAAACCACATGTAGATTTCCCTTATACGTTATGCTGATATTCAGCAACTGGTCAGCCAATAGTTATACGATAAAAATTGTTTATTTTCACACATTCAGGAAAGTCTTCTTATCAGCATGCTATACGCTCAGGTACTGTTATTAAAAAGCCGTCCTGATTTATGGACCCCAGGAGCCTGACCGAGTTTTCTTATCTGGATGCTCAAGGCTTTTCACGGAACCCATTGATAAAAAAGGTTACATACTTGACCAGCTAAACAACCACTATCGTTTTCCCGTATACTTTTAAGTAATACTAAAACGCGCATAAGACAACGCAGGGAGAGACGAGCAGATGAAACCGTTATGGGCAGGGTTTTCATTTATTGAGATGATTATCACTGTAGCAATCATTGGAGCACTATCAGCAATCGCTCTTCCCTCCTATTACCAGTACTTACGGGAAACCCGCCGGACAGATGCTTATATCGCGCTGACACTGGCCGCTGCCGAGCAGGAACGTGCTTACGCCATTAACAATGCTTTTATTTCAGATATCAGCGCCCTTGGTGGGAGCCTGTCGAAAGAAGGATTTTATACCCTCAGTGTGGCTGTAAGCGGCGCAAGCTACATGCTGACAGCAACAGCAATCCCCAACAAGGCGCAAGGCACGGACTCTGACTGTCTGATACTTACACTAAACCATCAAGGTATAAAAGCGCCAACAGCATGCTGGCGTTAATACCCCCCCGCCTTTATTAGCCAAAGCCAGTGATGACGTGTCAATGTAGCCAGTGCCTGTGACGTTTTATCAACCGGGTACATAGCCAGAATATCAGCAGACTAAATAACAACGGCAATAGAAAAACCTCAAGCACGGCCACCGCAATATACCTCGCCATATGAGTGGCTAGATAATTTGCCTTTTGTGACATCTGTACTTTTGTGGATTTAAACTGACTGAGGGAACGACTGGCCTCACTTTTAATGGAGCTATCATCCGTGTTTTGTAAAATATGCTGATGCGTATCAACAATCGCCTGATAACTTTGATGATATAATAATTCCGTCACCGCTTTGCTGGAATGGCTGACCAATGAGATTGATACTGGGAAAACAACCATCATCAACAAACTAACCGCCAATGCTGATTCACTAAAACGGATAATCGACATATGCCAGCGGTTTTTTGCCGCTAACCAGGTATCAGCTGCCACCATGGCAACCAGAGCGACTTCAGCAATCAGTAATAACCAGGGCGTTAGCCACTGGGTTAAATTTAGCAGGTTATCCAGCACATGCAGCACCACCAGATTATAAAGCGCAAAATTACGACCATGACCGACCAGATCAGTCAGCTGTGTTAACACATTTCCTAGCTGAATATTGGCATCAACAATAAAACTGATACCAAAATTACTGCTTTGTAATACCATCAACCCGGCATGCAACTCTGACAACGTTGTCAGCATAGTCTGCGCCCGGTCTGAAGCACTGCTGATAAATTGATGGTTTTCCTGATAAGTCTGGCCAAGGAGTTTTTTATTCACCACGGAAAGCTCACCATCTGAGGCAAACCAGGACGTCATAAAGGTAAGCAGAAGAAGCAACAGAAGGATACTGTATCGGGTCCAATGGGCTGACCATTTCACAGGAAGCTTGAGTCCTAACATAACCAACGCCTTTTTTTAGTAGAGTATTTGTCCAGAAGGCTGTCCGAGAATAGCGCCCGTAGCGAGGATTGCGAGAAATTGAGGATAAAAATTTCTGCTTCTGAGGAGAATAGCAGGGCTATTTGACGAAGAAGCAGGAATTTTTAGACCAATTTATCGCAACCGCAGTAGCGCAGTCTATTCTCGGACAGACTCCTATGAGCAGCTGAGACTATCTAACTGGGTAACATCGCCACGAAAACGGCTTTTATCCACCAGCCCCGAAACACCAGCAACCCGCCCCCTTTCGGTAAACTGCCAGAAAGACCAGGGAATACTCCTGAGCCTGTCTTCAGCCGTCGTGTATTCACTGATCCATAACGGATAGTCATTAAAACTGGCATCAAAGTGCCGGGACCAGTAATTCCTGTTGGTATAGATGATGGGTCGACAGCCCGTTTGCTGCTCAACATGCTTTAGCCAGATTTTTACCGCCGCCCGAAGGGACTCACTGCCATCTGACGGATTCACTTCCACATCCAGCACCGGTGGCAAGGGGTGAGCAACATCTCCTGTGGTTTTTATAAAATGCTTCGCCTGTGTCAGTGCATCCTGATCAGGAGAGAAAAAATGATATGCACCAAACAGCAATGACGTATCGGCAATACTATGGATATTCTCATCATACTTTGGGTCAGTGTAGTGGGTTCCTTCCGTTGCTTTGATAAACGCAAACTGGTACTGACTCTCAACCCTGTCCCATTGCACTTGACCCTGGTAGTGGGAAACATCAATCCCTTGCGGAGAGGAAGCGCCATGATTCGGTACTGAAAGAACGGCAGAGCGTGTTGTTTTATCCTTAATAGCTTTGACCTGCTCCTTCGCGCCTGACTGTAGCTTTTTCTGCTGTGCAGACACGTTAGAAAAGCCGTGATATAAAAAATAAGCAATCGCCACAACGAATAAAATATCCAGAAAATAAAAAAGTTTGGTATTAAGAGCGGTTTTTTTACACATAACGCTGTTCTCATTTTTATTTTTATAAGACCCCTTACTATTTTTCCCAGAAAACCTGACGAGTAACAAGCGTGATCAAACAGGATTGTATTTTTACCACCACCGCTGATACCCGGCACACAGACCGATAGGCATCATTCATTGATGCCATAAGCACGATTACTGGCTGTTCCTGGAAGACTCACAGATAGCTGCCAGCGCACATGCTCCCGAGGCTTTTGATGGAAAAAAACCTAAAACTCATCACTATGCAGGATTGGTTATATCTGACACTGTCACCTTATTTTTTCCACAAAAGCAATCCACAAAAGCAAACTGCATCGATAAATCCATGGGCGCAAGACAGGTATAGTGACCTGTTTTCTCTCTGAACGATCCTGGTTGCCCTTCTGGCTTTTCTATATTTATTTGGACTCTGGAAGAGCTAAAAAATGCTTCCATGCAGTTGTGATCAAAATGCCTGTTCACCCGTCAATAATCCGTGGATCGATGGTGGGTTTTATGCTGATTTCCTGCTAGGAGCCTGACAGAGAATAGACTGCCCTACTGCGGTTGCGATAAATTGGTCTAAAAATTCCTGCTTCTTCGTCAAATAGCCCCGCTATTTTCCTCAGAAGCAGAAATTTTATCCTCAATTTCTCGCAATCCTCGCTAAGGGCGCTATTCTCGGTCAGGCTCCTAGTGAACAGATGATGTTTAATGGCGTGTGATTCCAATGATTGCGACCTCAGTGATACCAATATTGGTTATAATTCTCTACATCACGCCTGTTCACACCCATGGCTCAGTCAGAGAATTAACAGATTATCAAAATAAGTGATTGGATTTATTTATTATTTTTGTGGAGCAGTTTTTTTTGTGGTTTTCTTGTCGAAAGTAGTACTTATCAGTCGGCAGTGTTTATTCAGACATAATATTGACTACCTGTCAGCGCCGTCTTTTTACATAAAATCACACGTGTTTATTTAAAATAAGCTTTTCTATCAAGGGCTATACTTTTCAGTAAATGGATTTTAAGGATTTTTAATAAGGATATCCCTATGAGTAATGGTGTTGGTAGTAGTACCTCTATAAGCGCTTTAGACTTGGCAGTTTCGCCAGAAAGCATTGATTCAGCCAATCAATCATTCGCAGGATACAGTGTTACTGCCCTGACAGAGGATAAAACGCCTGCCAAGCAGCTACCCGCATATACTGATACCTCCTCACTGCCTGAGGGTAAAACACTCAGCAAGCGAAGTATTGTCCCACAAGAGGCTGTTGAGGCGTTTCTGCTTAAGGAAATAGCCTCCCTGAAAAAAGAGGTTCAAGAATTAAAAGCCGCACTGGCGGCATCAACAAGTAAGGCTGAAGAAGTATCTCCTACTGACGCCAAAGCTGACCTGTTATCATCAGGGGATGATATTGCTGACACGCTCCCTGCCGAAGCCCCTTTCTCTGCGGAAATTGAAATAAAAGACCCCGATCAGATACCAGAGCCTGAGTCTCAAACGGAAAGGGAAGAAATCGAGGCAAGCAGCCCTGAACAACCAAAAAAAATACCTGACGTCAGAGCGCGGCAGGTTCAACAACATGCAGCAGCAGAAAAAACAAGCGCCCCCTATACTCCCCTGATTCAATCAACAACAACCAGTGAACCAGAGCCAACATCCCTTGCCGCCAGAGAAGTTTCTGTTGCGGAGAATCTACAACCCAAACTGACCAGACCTGTGCCAGGGATGAATAAGCCCAGAAAAGTCAGTATCCACAAACGCAGAATATCTGCTTTACTTGCCCCAATAAACTTCCTCAAACGTCTACTCATTGGCGACTCCAGAAAAATGCATAGTAACAATGACGTACTGGGACTCACTGCTAACGAGGCGTTAAAACACAACCCGAAATTGCTTGATGGTGAAGTCGACCCACAAACTCAATGTTACAAGGGACTAAAACCACAAGACTGTGAATCATTTGTTTTACGTGGCGCAAAATTGAAGCTGATAGAGCAGTACAAACCTCAGTCTGACCAAGCCAGAAAGTTTGCCAAAAAGCACCAAAAACTCACTGAATTTCTGGATAAACCGTTCGAACACTACACCACCATGGGGAAAAACAAGAAAGAGATTAAAGTTCCCCTTATGAATGGCAATAAGCTGGAATATGAAACTATTGATTTAGAGAAAATAGTCGCTGATGCTGGCAGAGGAGAAGCAGCAAAAAAATTAGCACTGCAAAATGAGGTAGATAGAATTAAACAAAGCTATCCACTTGTTATTGATTATGTTAAGAACACTAAGGCGAAAAAGAAAAGGGAAGCCCTGATCCGGGATTTGATAATCAATAAAGCCGATTATGTTAACGACATAAAACAGGCTCGGTACAAAAAATTAAAAGATGTATTAAACAACAGAACAGACATTAAGAAAATCATCAGTGATCATGGTGATTTGTTTGATCCTGATAATGATGGCGAGTTACCTGTTACACAAGACGGTTTTTCAGACGCCTACAACCAGTTAAAGGCAAAATTCAAAGCCGCTGATCGCAAACTCGGTGATGCTAAAAGTGCCAAGCGCAAACTGGAATTAGAAGAGGCGTTTACTTTCCGTAAAACCTCTCATCAAAAGATAGCGAAAGCGCTGGATAAAAGTGCTGAAAAAGTCAGGAAAGCTGAACAAGAGGTGGTTAAACTCAGGGAAGCTCGAGACCTTATCAGAGAGGCTCTACACGATACAAAAGCTTATAGTGATGCAGCTGCGACCATGCTGAATAACCTGGGGTAGTGGCAATAAAAACTACCCCAGGAGCCTGTCGGACTTATGCTTTCGAGCATAAAATTCAGTAGGGCGAGTCAGAATTTTCGATCAATTTGTGTGAATAGTTGACCTGTTTAAGCAAATTGATCGGAAATTCTGGCCGCACTTTCTCGCACTTTCTCGCACTTTCTCGCACTTTCTCGCACTTTCTGGATTTTAGGCCGAAACTGTCTTAAGTCCGACAGCCTCCTAGCATAGTGCGTGACGCACTGCGCTCCAGCTGAACCACAGCATTATTGACAGGCTTAATTATACAGGCTCGGCGTGAATACCCCTCCCAGGTAAATGCGGTTAACGGGCATTATTTGTCAATGTACTTATTTTTTCCGGTCAGGCCAAACAGTCTACCTGAACATTTTCATAACATTTGTGCCACTGCATGCACCTGTCCGCGCTGAAAGTTTTGCATGGCTGAGCCACGGGCAAAATCCAGATAACGGCTGATCTCCTGATCAGAAAGGGTGCGGTACGTATAAAATAAAATCCCTTTCATCCGCTCGGCCATTTCACGACGAATATAAGGCTTTTCACGCGCTTTGAGAGTCTGAGAGGAGTCACTATTTGGGCCGAGCATGGGCATGATCTCCCGTAACAGACGCTGGACACCCACCGATGTTGTTGCTGCCAGCTCTGTCCCATGCTCCACAACATCAAGGGCGACCATTAACTCTTCGATAAGCTCAGAGCGACTCGAGCGGGGTAACTGCTTGGACAGGCGCTCTTCAATATAGGTCTGGATACGGGGTGCATTGACAGGATTGTTAGCAATGGCCTCAAGTTTGAGGATTTTTTGCCCTAAGGGGGATTCATACCACTCAATCAAGCGCAATAACTCATCAACAGTTAATGCCTGATCCAACGTATTCATCATGGAAAATTTAAAGTAATCAGGACTATAGCGCACTGTTACCACCTGATTAAAGGCATCAAGCACGTCATTAGGCAGGTCATAGTCTGCATAGCTGAGGGTCATGCTGGCTTTAACCCAAGCCAGCTGTCGGTAAAGTCCGGCCTGCTCATAGAGTTCATCAAGGAGAACTGCCTTCTTGCCTGTTGATTGGGCCACAGGACTCAATAGCGCCATCAGTAGAAGAGTGAAGGTAGTAACACGTCCTTTTATACCTTTCATGTTGTTGTAACCTGTTATAGCTGGCAAGATCGGCCTTCCCGGCCAATATGATTAAATTTTAATCGCTCTTTCAGAAGATACCTTGTGGCACCCTAGTCGTAAAGTTTGCTGACCAGGGCTGTGACAACCGTTTCAACCCTGAGTATTCGTGTGCCGAGGTGGATGGCCTGAAAGCCAGCTTCTTCCAACTTTTTCACTTCATAGGGAATAAATCCCCCTTCAGGACCAATAGCAATAACAGCAGATGTATTAAGACGACGGGGACAGAGATTAGCCCCTGCAGGGTGAGCAACCAACGCCGTTTTATTGCTTGCCATGGCAGGTAAGCGGTCTTCCACAAAGGGCTTAAAGCGTTTTTCCAATAGCACTGTTGGCATTACCGTATCTCTGGCTTGCTCCAAACCCAGAATACACTGCGCTTCAATAACCTCTGGCCTGAGCCATGGCGATTGCCAGAAGCTTTTTTCCACTCGGTAGCTATTGATCAGCACAATGGTTTTAACGCCAAGGGACGTCAAGTGCTGCAGGCTTCGCTTAAGCATTTTAGGACGGGGAAGGGCAAGAAGAACCGTCAAAGGTAATGCTGGAGGCGGTATTTCTGTCAAAGTAACCTGCATTGTCAAAAAGTTAGCATTGGCATCGGTAATAATACCCTCCCCCATCAAGCCATTGGCAACACCAACCCTTAATCGGTCACCAATAGTGGCCCGATGCACATGGCGAATATGCTTAAAGCGACGCCCCGTGAGCCTGACCTGGTCTTCTGAGACAAAGTCATCGGGGGTTAACAGCAAAAGATTCATAAGAGTGGATACCGGCCTTCCAGAAAAAACAGGCAAAAAAAAGACAACCTTTCGGGGGCTGTCCATTTCATTGCGTCTTTAGTGTTTCAGGCAACTATAGTATCACAAGTGAGCGATACTGCGGCGATAGTCATCAATGGTCTCATCAATCTGGTCGAGAATACGGTTCAGCGCCTGACTGGAAAATTCGTTACTGTTTACCAGCACTTCTGCCCGAAGATCATCCACTTCTTCAAATTCACTCATCATGATGGTTTCCAGGTATTTAAAAGCAGGGTCAGTTAACAATAAAGATAAGCTGCTCAAAACCACGTCGATGGGCGGGTCAAAAGGGGATGCTTCTGATGATTCGCCAATAATACCTTGATTATGGGGATATGACATACGCCCTCCCTGATGTAATTTATCCCTTGGTTTAAGCGTAGTTGATGGCGAGGGAGATAGCATCTGTCAAGAAAGTACCGAATCAAAGAAAACAAAAAGCCATAGAGCTTCAATAGAGAGACTGTGACTATTTTGTAGACGACTCTGATTTATACCTTCACTTCGTTGCCAGTCAATTGCATAGGAGCCTGTCCGAGAATAGACTGCCCTACTGCGGTTGCGATAAATTGGTCTAAAAATTCCTGCTTCTTCATCAAATAGCCCCGCTATTCTCCTCAGAAGCAGAAATTTTTATCCTCAATTTCTCCAGTTCTCGCTACGGGCGCTATTCTCGGTCAGCCTCCTAGTGCGGGCTACCCATTGACCTGTATTGCAGGGCCGGTTTTGCGGTGCCTGCAAGTCGCATCAGGCTACTGCACCGTCCACTGTGGAAACTGACTACAGATTTTGCCTTGACATCAGTGGTTTAAATCGACAAAATGCGCTCCGTCTTTCAGTGGCTAGGTAGCTCAGTTGGTTAGAGCACAGCACTCATAATGCTGGGGTCGGCAGTTCAAATCTGCCCCTAGCTACCATTGACGTTATTGGGGTATCGCCAAGCGGTAAGGCATCAGGTTTTGATCCTGACATGCGGAGGTTCGAATCCTCCTACCCCAGCCATTTTCCACCTTGATAAACGGTAATGGTCTACGAAAAAATACTGCGAAAGCGCGGCTTTTTTTGTTCTTGTTACAAAGCTCAAAAGAATCAGAGTGATATTCTTCCCAACGGTTGAACGGTAATTTCTTCCGTGAGTTCCTGATGGGAAAGCACTGAAAGATCATAAACCTCTAATTCAATGAGCTTTCTCACATAACGACGTATATCCATCGACGTAATTAATACCGGCTTATGCTCCAAATGGCCTATTTTCCCTACTGTATTCTTGATCGTATCCACAAACTGCGCTGATGTACTGGGATCCAGTGCCAGGTAACTCCCGGCAGAAGTTTGCCGGATCCCGCCACGAATAGTATCTTCAACATCCTGATCCAGCAGGTATACAGGCAACATGTTTTTTCCGTTGGAATACTTATAACTAATAAAACGCTTCAGGGAAGAGCGCACATACTCTGTTAACTGAACAACCTCTTTCTCCTTATTTCCCCATACGACTAATGCCTGAAGAATGGAGCGAAGATTGCGTATAGAAATATCTTCTGATACTAAACGCTGAAAAATCTCCGTAATTTTATTAATTGGCAACAGTCGCTGGACTTCCTTAATAAGCTCTCCAAAGGAGCTTTCCATTTTCTCTACAAGATACCGGGTTTCCTGAATACCGATAAATTCTTCAGCGTATTTCTTTAACACATGGGCCAGGTGGAAAGTCAGTATTTTGGATGCATCCATATAATTAACATTGCTTTTCTCCAACCGGTCCTTGTATTTTTCACTGACCCAGATTGAATCAAGGCCCGGCAAAAATTCATCCTCAATATCAAAAGGTATTTTAAGCATTTCGAGATGATCGCTGGTTTCTCGGGCAAATAGCCTGCCCTCCTTAAAGTAACCGTTTGCAACAGGCACTTCCTGCAGAAGAATCGTGTAAGTATTCTCTGCCATGGAATCATTAAAACGCAGGTGAATGCCCGGGAAAGGCACCCCCAAATCCATATACAATGCCTTCCTGACTTTTAACAGTTCAGTATTCAGTGAAGAAGTATCCAGCGTGTTCTGTATCGACGTGGGTACATCAATAATCAACGGCAGTGTTTGAGTAAATTCCTCCTGCTGATCCAGCCGTGACTTCGCCTCTCCCGGTGTTTCCGTCGCTGCTGCCATGGCAGGGATGCCGCCATTTTCTTCCGCCATTCGTGCAGATACGTCTTTACGGAATATTAAATATCCCCCACCACCAATCAACAATGCAAGGGATAAAAACGTTAAAGTCGGGAACCCCGGAATCAACGAAAAGCCGAGTAACAGAAAGCCTCCCACCATCAGTGCTTTGGGCTTATCCAACAACTGGTCACCAATCTCATTACCCAGGTCTTTGGCTTCCTCGTTAGAAACCCGTGTGACAATGATACCGGAAGTGATAGAAATCAATAGCGCTGGAATCTGAGAAATCAGGCCATCACCAACGGTCAATATGGCATAAAGCTGAAGTGCCTCACTGGCAGGCATACCTCTCCCGGAGCCTATTGCAACACCTGCGGTAATATTCACAAAGATGATAATCAACCCGGCGATAGCATCCCCTTTTACAAACTTCATGGCACCGTCCATGGCACCGTACATTTGTGATTCTTTCTGAACCAGCTCACGACGCTGCTGAGCTTCTTCCATTTCAATGGAGCCTGCCCTTAAATCCGCATCAATACTCATCTGCTTACCGGGCATACCATCAAGGGAAAAGCGAGCACTCACCTCAGCTACCCGCTCCGACCCTTTGGTAATGACTAAAAACTGGACAATAGTAATGATCAGAAAGATGACTACCCCAACAATCAGGTCACCACCTACCACGAAGTTACCGAAAGTATAAACAATCTCACCGGCATCGGCCTGCAGTAAGATCAGTCGCGTTGTGGTAATAGACAACGCCAGGCGAAACAGTGTGGTAATCAGCAGGACTGCGGGAAATGAAGAGAACTCCAGCGGTGAACGCAAATAAATAGACGTCATTAGAAGAACAGTAGACAAGCCCATATTAAGAGCAATCAGTAAGTCCACCAGAACGGTGGGCATTGGCAGAATAATAAGCCCAAGTATTGCCACAAGAAACAGTGCCAAAACCAGGTCATTTCGCTTGCCAATTTTGTTCAGGCCTGCGGTTAGCGCTTTCATTGCTTATAATCGCTCTTAATGGGACCTGGCAGCCTGTCTGAGTTAATAATGACTGCACACAAGAAAGCTGAACTGGCCACTACTTATGCTGTTTCTCGTTAAATAGCACCACTATTTTCTCGAATCAGCATAAAAACCGCCTCAAACCGGCCTTTTTCTTGCCATAGCCAATTAAGCTAGACAGGCCACTAGCGCATTTCAGACGCTGCTGCCTGTTTCTTCCTGTTCAGAAGAGCCCGTCCCTTGATCCATTTAATAGCCCGGACATCGGTTCCGGGTTTAACGTACTGCATAAACTTATCGGCGGATTTGATCGATTCTTCTGGCCGTTCAACTTTCAGGTAGGCATAACTCAGCATACGGTGAACATCCGGGTTACCAGGCTCCAGGCGACGGATAGCTTCCAGTAAAACAATGCCCTTACGAGGCTGCAGGTATTCCAGATAGTAAGAAGCCTGTGAAAATAGCCACTGCTTAAGTTCCCTGTCCATAATGATTCCCTTAATCTTGTTTAACCCGCGTGTAACACATGTCGGCTCATATAGAGCGAATCCTGTAGGGCTTTGGATTCTTTCAAGACTTTTAATGCTTCTGTGATTTCCGGCCCTTCCTTTTCGGAGCGGGTAAATTCAGCCAACGCCCGCATCATCATGGTGCTGTGCTCTTCTGGCGACAAAGCCTCCTGCATATCCAATAAATTCAGGGCAAATCGCATTTCACGGTGTTCAAACGTGCGATCAAACTCCAATGCCCGCCAGGTATAAGCAATTACATTGTCGCCTGATGGCTTAAAAGATGATTTATTCTTAGGAAAATCTTTGTTAATCAGCGTATTACTTAATGTTGATATACCAGAAAGCCCATTAGTAAACGAAATTGCGTCCACAGTTAACCTCCATTTTCAGGCGGGTGATTCACTGGCTTATCGGCTATAAATGTCGTTTATTGAAACCTTTCAGCTTTAACATTCAGTTTTAACATTCAGTTTTTAACACAAAGGATACTGGTGAGAATTCTAAACATTTGATATAAACAGGAGAAGTGTTGATCAAAAAAAACAGCAAGCTGTTTTGACAGACTGGGTACCTAAGGTATCTGCAGCATGGAGGCTGAGCGGGATGTCAATGAAAAAAACAGCAGGGGCTACTTCCCGTATTGCCTTGGCGCTTCTTTTCTCAATGGAGGTGCATGCCGAAGCCAGCTGGTCACAATTTGGCTCAGGGGCCTGCGTGCATTGGGTGAAACCCGGTGAAAATCTAACTACCATTGCCAAGGGATATGATGTTGAGCTGCTGGATCTGGCAGACCTTAACCAGATGGATACCCGTGCGCAACTGTTTGCAGGCCAGGCCATCAGCTTACCGGACAGTGTTACACGCTGTGAACAGACCCTGCCCCAGATTCAGGCAATGATAACACCTGAGCAGGGTGAGCAGAGTGAGCTGGATGAGCCAGGTGAACCGGACGTGGACTATAACTACGCAGTTAACCATCCCGATGATGACAAGTCGAAAGAGGTAAAATGGGTAAAAGAACAGCCTCCCGAGGACTTTGTTTGCGGCAATGATGAGTTGCTTTCCCACCGAGCCGCCAGTAAAGACTATGTTCGCCGCCCCGGCGAGCATGACCCTTCACCGACAGAATCTGCCTTTGGTGAACGCCCCTACTCTTATTACGGCAGCAGTGAAAGCCTCGGCGAAGCCCTGAAAAACTTTGCTGCCAGTTACTATATCCCACTGGTACTGGCGGAAGACGTGGGTGGGGAAGTTAACGGAAAGATCGGACCGCTTACCCCGGTTGATTTTCTTGACCATATGTCCAATATCTATGGATTTATCTGGTATTTTGATGGGCATACCCTGTATGTCTACAACGCAAAGGCATCTCAGCAACAAATTCTTAGCCTTAATTACCTGAGCGCCGATGAACTCAAAGAAACCTTGAAAAAAGTCGGCGTGTGGGACAACCGGTTTTTCTGGAAGTCACAACAGAAAGAAGGACTTGTTTTTGTGTCCGGCCCCCCTCGTTACGTTGAACTGGTCACGCAAACAGCCATGCTACTGGATGAGAAAGAAGGCATGCGTCAGAAAAGCAAGCTGACCGTCTGTACGTTCACCCTGAAATACGCCTGGGCAACAGACAAAAGCTATAATTTTCGCGGAGAGCAAGTCACAGTGCCCGGTGTTGCAACTATTTTACAAAACATCATCAGCGGGGGAGGCGTCGCTCAACTGGCTAATCAAGAGATCCGTACCCCCTCTGTTGAACCTGCTACCCGAATTTCACGCTCAGTTAAAGATAAAACACTTGATAAGCCAGGCGCACCAAAAGAGTCTCTGAATGAGGGCGCTGTCGCTGAAACCGTGTTCATCAATGCAGATCCACGACAGAATGCTGTCATTGTTCATGATCTTGAAAGCAAAATGCGAATGTACAGTACCCTGGTCAAATCATTGGATAAACCCACGGCACAAATAGAAATCAGTGTGTCAATCATCGATGTAAATACGGCTAAGCTCGATGCTCTTGGTGTGGAGTATAACAATATTCGTGGTGACAATGGCGCCAGAGAGATTGAGTTTAATGCAATCCCTGAAAACGGCGGGCCAGCATTTACAACGATTATTTCTTCACATATTGGCAGTTTTAACGCCACCATCAGCTTGCTACAAGAACAGGGAGAAGCGCGCATTGTATCCCGCCCCTCTATCCTCACACTGGATAATCTCGAAGCCGTACTGGATAATACCAGCACATCTTACGTCAAGGTGGAAGCAAATCAGGACGCACAACTGTTTCCTGTTACTTCAGGTACGGTTGTACAAGTCACGCCCAGAGTGGTGCGGGAAGAAGACAGCCGCAAAATACACATGAGCATTGCCATTGAGGATGGCAAAGACGCTAACTCTGATCCTACCTTACTCCCAACCGTCTCCAAGAGTTCACTGAATACCCAGGCTGTCGTTCATGAAAGCGAGAGCCTGTTGATTGGCGGATTTTATAAGGAGGAAACAGAAAGTACCTCAACACAGGTGCCGTTATTGGGTGATATTCCAATTTTAGGGCAACTGTTCCGAATGGATAACGAGAAAAAAAGTAAACGTGTCCGCATGTTCTTGATTACCCCACGTATTATTGAATTAAAGCGAACCTGAACCTACTGACAATCACACATGACTCCCTTTAGCGGGTGTCGCAAAAGTAGCGAGCAAAACTGGAACAAGGTGAAAAGCGGTGAAAAATGGCAGCTTACAGGCGATAGATGAACATGTTTAGCTACTTTTACACGCTGCATCAGTGAAGCATAGCCTGTTGTGACACCCTTCTTTAGTTTGAGGCCAAGAGAAAACCCGGTATCGTTGTGTTATCAAATCCTCCTCGGTCCAGAGCAACCAGGAACCACAACAAGGTAGTGGACTAATCCTTTGGTTTTTAATGGATATTGATACCAAACAGTCATGGTCGATTATTGACCATCCGGTACGATGAAAATTCTTGACACCTGAACCATTGTTCATTGCATTCTTACTACCACAAGTTTTTCAGCTAACCTCCTAAAATACGTCACAAGCTTATCCCACTCTTTTCAACCTGAATTCAGGTTGAAAGACAGTTGCTTTCTATCTATCTGCCCTATAAATATTTTCTCTAATGAGCGTTTGATTTCGTTCGATAGGAATATTAAGATTCGGTTGGCCATTTTACATATTCGCTAATGTTCGTTTTAAGGTGAAAACAACGTGAGTAGTAGCATCGATAAAGCCTATGACCTGTATGTCATTGGCGGTGGGATCAATGGTGTTGGTATTGCTGTGGATGCAGCAGGTCGTGGCCTGAAAGTTGGCCTTTGTGAAAAAAGCGACTTGGCAGGAGCAACCTCTTCTGCCAGCAGTAAGCTAATCCACGGCGGCCTACGCTATCTTGAACACTACGAGTTCAGGCTGGTGAAAGAAGCGCTGGCTGAACGTGAAACGCTGCTCAAGCTGGCACCTCACATCGCGAAACCCTTACGCTTTTGTCTGCCTCACCGGCCACAGCTTCGCCCTGCCTGGATGATTCGGATTGGTCTGTTTCTCTACGACAACCTGAGCCGCAGAACCACGCTTGCAGGCTGCACAGGGGTAAAATTTTCGGAGAACTCTCCTTTAAAACCAACATTTAAGAAAGGGTTCGAATACTCCGATGCCTGGGTAGACGATGCCCGTCTTGTTGTTCTTAATGCAATGAAGTTGCAGGCATTGGGTGGCACGGTACAAACCCGGACAGAAGTGACCAGGGCATGGAGGGAAGGAAACCTATGGCATGTAAAGCTAAAAGATCATTTCAATAACACTGAGCAGGTCATTAAAACTAAAGGTCTGGTGAATGCAGCTGGCCCCTGGGTAAAAAGCGTAATGGAAGGTACCCTCAACCGCCCGTCACCCCATGGTATCTCTCTCGTGAAGGGAAGCCACATTATTGTGCCAAAAATCCATAACGAACCCAAAGCCTACATCCTTCAAAATGAAGACCAGCGGATTGTCTTCGTATTGCCCTATCAAGATGACTTCTCCATCATCGGAACAACGGATGTGAAACACACCGCTGACCCTGGAGAAGTTAGCTGTTCCGGTGAAGAAACTGAGTACCTGTGCAAGGTTGTTAACCAGCATTTTACCAAGCAGATCAGCCCGTCTGATGTGATCCGAACCTACTCTGGCGTCCGTCCTCTGTGCGATGATGAATCAGACTCCCCTCAGAGCATTACCCGTGATTACACCATGGAAATTGAAGACCAGGATGGGCAGACACCACTGCTAGCTGTATTTGGCGGGAAGCTGACAACTTACCGCAAACTCGGTGAAGCGGCCGTTAACAAGCTGGCAAAATACTATCCTGAAGCTAGCGGCCAGTGGACAGCCAATACTCAATTACCTGGCGCAGAGGGAATGACTTCTGCACAGGAGTGCGCAGCAGAGTTAACCAGAAAATATCCATGGCTGAATCCTGAACAAGCTCGTCGTTTTAGCACCAGTTACGGATCTCTGGCCTATAAATTCCTCGAACACTGCCAGTCAGAGGCCGATATGGGTAAACACTTTGGCGGGGGGTTGACACAGACCGAGGTTGATTATTTGATGGCCGATGAATGGGCCTATACAACAGAAGACGTACTCTGGAGAAGAAGCAAGTTAGGCTTACGTGTTGATGAACTTGGTCATAGAAAGCTGCAAGATTATATGGAACAACAACTGCCCTCTGTACTGAAGCACCGTTTTCAGGCATCAGACATGACATTGAACAAAGCTGTTTGATAGACTGATATCAGCAAATTGCTCACACGAAATGACCTATGCGATCAATCAACACACTGCATCAATGTAAAAACATTGTTGCCATTGGTGGGGGGCATGGCCTTGGCCGGGTCATGGCCAGCCTGAGCTTTCTGGGCCAGCGTCTGACTGGCATAGTGACAACCACAGACAATGGCGGATCAACGGGTCGCCTGCGAGAAGCCAGTGGTTGTATTGGCTGGGGGGATTTACGCAACTGTTTGAATCAACTCTGTTCCGACAACCCCAATTTAGCCCGGGTACTTTTTGAGTACCGGTTTAAAAAAGACAGTGGTGAACTAACAGGCCATAACCTAGGCAATCTGATGCTACTCGCCATGGATCAGATGTGTGTCAGACCGCTTCAGGCCGTCAATCTGATTCGCCAGATGTTACAGGTCGAAGCGCGTTTAATTCCCATGTCAGAAGAGCCTGCCAGCCTGGCTGCAATGCTTGATGACCGACAAATTGTGGGAGAAACTCAAATTGACAAGCTTGCGCGACGACCCGACCGCTTGTTCCTGCTCCCCCGCATCAAGCCCACCAAAGAAGCCATAGACGCCATTAAAAAAGCCGAAACGATTATTCTTGGTCCAGGCAGCTTTATGACCAGTATCTTACCAGCTTTGCTGATGAATGAAGTAGCTCAGGCAGTTGCTGGCAGTAATGCGGTAAAAATTTTTATCGGCAATATGAAGCCTGAGGAATCACCCATCAACACCCTTTCCATTAACCAAAAGCTTACATGGATGAAGCAAATGACCAGGGTGAGTCCTGATTGGCTGATTTGGCCAGAAGAAAGGCTCACGCCTCACTCCCTGAGCTGCCGGATACATCAAGCCCCTTTAGCAGATCCCTTTCAGCCTGGCATTCATAGCCAGGAAGCCCTGCGCTGTGCCTTGGAAAGTGTTTTACCGGCAGTACGAAAAGGCATAAATTCTATACCTGTCGCCTGTCCAGGTAGTCTATGAAATCTGAGATAGTCATGGGTTTACCATAAAAGTACCCCTGCCCTTCCATACACCCCTGCTTGATAAGGTATGCTTCCTGATCCTTGTCTTCAATACCCTCAGCCAGCACTTTAAGATTAAAATTTGTGCCCAGCTGAATAATCGCATCCACAATGACCGCATTTTCTTTATGCAAAGGTAATCCATCCACAAACGACTTATCAATTTTAATCTTGTCAAAAGGAAACTGTTTCAAGTAACTCAATGATGAATACCCTGTGCCAAAATCGTCCATAGCCAGTGTTACCCCAATGGCCTTAATGTTTTTGAGCTGCTCAGCAGAAAGATCAACATCTTGAAGAATGAAGGTTTCTGTGACTTCAATCTCCAGCGACTTCGGGGAAATCCTGTACTTATCAACCAGGCCACTGATCCGTGCCCCAATGTCTTTATCCCTCAGTTGTATAGCAGACAGGTTAACAGCAATACGCAGATCCCCATAGCCCTCCTGGTTCCAGGCGGCAATCTGCTTACAGGCAGACTCCAGCACCCAGTCGCCAATAGCAATGATATCCAGGTTTTTTTCTGCAATGGGAATAAACACTTCCGGGGAAATAAGCCCTTTTTCAGGATGCTGCCAACGCAATAGTGCCTCTGCCCCAACAACTTTACCGTTATTTTGATAGTCCACCTGTGGCTGATAAACCAGATAAAACTCATCATTTTTAAGGGCGTTGTGGAGATCCACCTCTAATTTCTTTAACTGCCGCGTCTGTGTGTCCACGGTAGCGACATAAAACTGATAACGGTTATGACTTCTTGATTTTGCCATGATCATGGCAAACTCAGCTTGCTGAAGTAACGCATCTACCGATAACGCATCATTAGGAAACAAGGTGATGCCTATGGTTGCACTGATACTAATGGGTTCGCAATGAACAATAAATGGCTCTGATAATGTATCGAGCAAGGTCTCCGCAATTTCCGCGGCCTCATAAGGCTGACTAATTTTCTGTACAACAATTGCAAACTGATCTTCCCCAAGTCGCCCTATATATACCCGACCTTCCAGTTTTTTCTTTATTCTGTCAGAAAGAGTAACAAGGATATGATCAGCTGTATTAAAGTTTACATGGGCACTTAACGATTTAAAGTCATCTATCCCCATACAGATGACTGCTGCTGACATCTGATTTTCTTTTGCCAATGCTATAACTTGTGAAAGGTGCTTTTCCAGTGCCTTTCTATTGGGAAGACGCGTTAAATAATCATAATGAGATAATCGCATAATCTGCATTTCTGCTTTTTGACGCAAGTTAAAATGATTATCAGCACTGGCCAGCAGTTTATTGGCTGTTTTTACCCAAACACCTATCTCATTGCGCTCATGTCCTTCAGGTGTCGTCAGCTCCTGCTGCCCAGGCCGTTCCAGATTTATCGATGATAAGCGCCTGATAAGCTTATTGAGGGGAATCGTTAAAATAGCCGTAAAGATCAAATACAAAAGCAGTGCCAGTAACAGCAGCCTGAAAATACCAGAGAGAAAAACAACAATGCCTCTCTTTATAAAAGCCTCGCCATCATATCCGGTATCAAGCGCCAATTTAAGAATACCACGTTGCTTCGAGCCAGCGTATAGCGGCAGCTTGTACTCTCTGACAGGCTGAAAAACGCTGTCAGAAAAATGACGACTCAATGACTGATATAAGGGTTGTTCAACAATGGCCAGTGTTGTTCCATTACTCAATTCAATCGCAGCAACATGTACATCCTGTATGGCTTGAAGACTTCTGAGGGTCTTTTTCCCAAAACTTTCATCCACAACAGAAACGGCATGCTCTGAAGGCAACTTAATCATGCGCATAATCTGCTGGGCTTTTTTATTCAGTGCAATATTGGTTTGAGAAATATCAAAAAAAATCTGAATACTGGCCAACAAAATACCAATAAAGAAAGCTGTCAGCAACGCTGCGCCTAATAATTTTGTAGCGATCCGTTGTTCTATAAACTGTCTTTGAATGTCATCCATAAGTATGTGGCTTTTAATTATGACTCTAAGGAGACGATACTTATTTTATAGCCCATAGATTAACTATAGAAATGAATTTGCATTCTATACCATGAAACAGATGATTAACCATTTTTCTGATAAGACAGTGCAAAATAGCAATTTATCAAATGACTTTTTTTAAATTTTCGTAATTTTATTGACACTTATTTAGTGTTGAATCTTGATAAATACTGACGGTATTGGGTTAAACCTGAGTTCTAATTACCTGACCACACCCTTGCGATCAGGTCTAATTTTTCCAGGACCCAATGCCTGCCAAAGCGTATGATGCCCCAGATACCACCCTAACGATCTTGGCAAAACTCTTCTCGCATCCAAAGCCATAATATATGCGGACAGCAAAGGGCCACAAACAGCCTGGTATAAGGCCACGGGAATGTAAGAACAAATTGTCCCGGAAAAAAAACCCCTCTTGTAGTCTTCCAATTCTTCTGGTGGGAATGTCTGACAACTAACATTAAGATAGTTGGCATACTCTTGGGCTTTAGGCCCAAATGCAGAAGATCCCAATGCGGAGCTAAATATTGAAGAAAGACTATAAGGGTTATGTAGTGTCTTAAAGCTTTTCTCATCCCAACTAATGCCGACATCAAACCTCAACATCCAGTATTTGGCAGTAACCGCCACTTCATAGGCGCAGTCTTCTGCTCCTTGTACTGTATCGGGTTCGGCGTCATCTCCAGCGTAAACGCGATAAACAGTGCCATATCTAAGGCTTGAATGTAAAGCTCCCAGAAGCATTGTACCGTTAACCATTTCAAGTAATTTAATCTCGGGATTCGCCTCGACAATAACACCTGTGTGGGTAAACAGTGCTGTCGCTGGATTTTGTTGTGACCCATGGAAAATAACAATATCACCAGGTTTGCAAATGATATTCATGATGTGTAAGCGCTCAATTTTTTTGTTACTACTAAGGGCCACCCAACTGATTCACGACCGAATACTGTGCGGCTTTTTTGTTCTAGGAGCCTGTCGGACTTATGCTTTCGAGCATAAAATTCTGGCCGCACTTTCTCGCACTTTCTCGCACTTTCTCGCACTTTCTCGCACTTTCTCGCACTTTCTGGATTTTAGGCGGAAATT
Source organism: Candidatus Sororendozoicomonas aggregata (assembly GCF_031528575.1). Classification (NCBI taxonomy): domain Bacteria; kingdom Pseudomonadati; phylum Pseudomonadota; class Gammaproteobacteria; order Oceanospirillales; family Endozoicomonadaceae; genus Candidatus Sororendozoicomonas; species Candidatus Sororendozoicomonas aggregata. The sequence continues at coordinate 39,126 of NZ_JAVLSP010000003.1, read as the reverse complement.
GCCTTAAGTCCGACAGACCCCTGGATAAGCGTAGCTGAATTTCGGAAAATACCAACACCCAATCATTTTAGCGAAAGCCGGAATCCACCACGACAATCTGCGATAGTTGCGCCGATGCGCTACCTGAAGTAGGATCGACAACTTGTTCTAACAACGCTATTGAGCTGAGGATCTGAAAAACACTCACTAGGTGCCGACAGGATTCCCTTTCAAAACCGAAGAAACCGGGCTCGATTTATCAGGGTAAATTTGCCAGGTGCGTCGAGGTGATAGCGGTAGACTTTTGATAGTAAAATATTATTTTAAAAATAATTTTTATTTTGTTTTATTGATGTTTGAGCAACATAATGCGATATGCTACACAGTCACCCACTAAAATACATTCAATCGTCAACACGCTGAACAGCGAATGAATACATCACAAGAATACAAAAGCAATGAGGTAATGTATGGCAAAGCTTCTGGATCAGGCATTGAACAGTGACTTTCAGTTTGTTGAAGTTGGGCGTGAAGAACCGTTAAAAAAACCGCTACGCATTCGCAAGCATGACTTTGTGGAAATTTATCGCCCTTTTGAAGAACAGCAGGTCAAAAGCCAGGCGGCTCGTTGCTTGTCCTGCGGGAATCCTTATTGTGAATGGAAGTGTCCGGTGCATAACTATATACCGGACTGGCTGAAGCTTATTTCGGAAGGAAAGCTCTTTGAAGCGGCTGAGCTTTCACATCAAACGAATAGTTTGCCAGAAATCTGTGGTCGTGTTTGCCCTCAGGATCGGTTGTGTGAAGGGATGTGCACACTGAACGACGGTTTTGGCGCTGTCACCATTGGCGCTACTGAAAAGTATATTACCGATACGGCCCTGGCATTGGGCTGGCGACCGGATATGTCAAAAGTAGAGTGGACGGATAAAACCGTTGCCGTGATTGGCGCAGGACCTGCGGGGTTAGCTTGTGCTGATGTTTTAGTGCGCAACGGCGTGAAAGCGGTCGTGTTCGATCGTAATCCAGAGATTGGTGGACTGCTGACTTTTGGTATCCCTGAATTCAAACTGGAAAAATCTGTACTCGAGCGCCGACGTTCAGTGTTTGAAGAGATGGGGGTTGAATTTCGGCTAAACTGTGAGGTTGGCAAAGACACCACGATAGAACAGCTCCTTAATAACCATGATGCCGTATTTATGGGAATGGGGACTTACACAGCCATGAAAGGCGGGTTTCCCGGGGAAGATTTACCCGGTGTTCATGAAGCGCTGCCTTATTTAATCTCTAATGTTAATAAAAACCTGGGTTATGATAAAAATCCCGAACACTTTATTGATATGAAGGGGAAGCGGGTTATCGTGCTTGGTGGCGGCGATACAGCAATGGATTGCAATCGCACAGCTATACGACAAGGCGCAAAAACTGTGCAGTGTGTTTATCGCCGGGACGAGAGCAATATGCCAGGCTCCCGTCGTGAAGTGGCTAATGCCAAGCAAGAAGGCGTTTCGTTTCTGTTTAACCGTCAACCCGTGGGTATCATTGGTAATGGAAAAGTTGAGGGTATCAAAGTAGTTTCGACGCAGCTTGGCGAGCCTGACAGTCAGGGACGATGCCGCCCTGAAGTGATCGAAGGCAGCGAAGAGACTATTTTGGCTGATGCGGTGCTGGTGGCCTTTGGCTTTAAACCAAGCCCAGCTCCATGGTTTGGGCAACAAGGCATTAAAACGGATGCCACAGGTTGCGTGATTGCTCCTGAAGAGGCCTGTGAAAAAGGCCGCTATGGTTTTCAGACAACAAACCCCAAAATCTTTGCGGGCGGCGATATGGTCAGGGGGTCTGACCTGGTGGTAACAGCCATTTGGGAAGGCAGACAAGCAGCGGAGGGGATTATGGACTTTTTATCAGTATGAGCAGGTTCCAGTACTTTCATAAAGTGCTCTTCAAGCCGAGGCACGAGCAACGATAGCTGTAAAACCTCTGTCCTTGGAGTAGAATGCACCGAAAAGATTGAGTGTTGGAGCCATTGTTTGTGACTGAACTAAAAAATGACCGTTTTCTGCGTGCTTTGCTGCGAGAACCTGTGGATGTCACCCCCGTATGGATGATGCGTCAGGCTGGGCGCTATTTGCCAGAGTATCGTGATTTGCGGGCAAAAGCGGGTGATTTTATGAGTTTGTGCAAAAATCCCCAACTGGCGTGTGAGGTGACGATTCAGCCATTAAAACGCTTTCCCCTGGATGCCGCTATTCTTTTCTCTGATATTTTGACCATTCCCGATGCTATGGGGTTGGGGCTGTATTTTGAAGCTGGGGAAGGACCCCGTTTTCATAAACCTGTAAGAACACTGGCGGATATTGAACAGCTGTCTGTGCCTGAGCCTGAAAAAGACCTCGGTTATGTGATGGATACCGTGCGCGCTATCCGTTCTGAACTCAATGGTCAGGTACCCCTGATTGGTTTTTCCGGCAGCCCCTGGACATTAGCTACCTACATGGTAGAAGGGGGAAGCAGTAAAGACTTCCGTCATATTAAAGCTAAGATGTTTGATCAGCCTGAGGCATTGCATCAGCTACTCGATACGCTGGCACAAGCCGTCATTGCCTACTTGAACGGTCAAATTCAGGCAGGCGCTCAGGCTGTTCAGATTTTTGATACCTGGGGTGGTGTGCTGTCACCTGCCTGCTACCAGGCATTTTCCCTGCACTATATGGAAAAGATTGTTGCGGGTTTGGTGCGTGAGCATGGAGGCCGCAAAGTCCCAGTGATTTTGTTTACCAAAAACGGCGGACAGTGGCTGGAGTTAATCGCTGATGCAGGTGCCGACGCACTGGGTATTGACTGGACAACAAACATCGGGGCAGCCCGCGGACGTGTGGGTAACCGCGTTGCTCTTCAGGGCAATATGGACCCTTGTGTATTATATGCCTCACCGGCACGTATCCGGGAAGAAGTTAAAACAATCCTTGACAGTTACGGTAAAGCTAATGGTCATGTCTTTAACCTGGGACACGGAATTCACCCGTTTGTCGAACCAGAGAAGGCAGCGGTGTTTATTGATGCGGTTCATGAGCTTTCGGCAGAGTATCATTAGCCTGGATAGATCTTTGACATCCTCCCCCAACCAGTATCGCTGGGGGATTTCCATTAGACGCCTGATGTTGTTCACTAAAAGTGGATACCCGTCTATGCAATTTTTTGTGATTCATACTGTTCAGGGCTGACATCGCTTAAAGTTCTGTGCCGCGGCTATCTATTAGTAGTAACCTTCAATATATTCAAACACTGTCTGACGAGTATTCTCCTAGGAGTCCGAGTAAACACAGGCAACACAGCATTAGCAATTTCAAAACGACGGGTATAGACTCACTCATCGCAGGCCGCAATAGCCGTTACTCATGTTACGCGCCTCAGAAATTTGAACCACTTTGAGTCGTGAGCAAAGCGTTATCTTCCAGCACGAAGATCATCATTCGAGAAATTTTAGTTGATCAAGAATGCTTAACGTGAGGCTGTGGGTTTATTAAAACCATGTCACTTCCTGACATACCGCATTAGTTGTTATTTGTTGAGTATGATTTCTGGCTGAGGCAACTTTTAGAGAGATGACAGATATCCGAAATACTCAACCAGGCGAAAAGTAATAATGTGAGGTACCCTTATGTGTTTTAACGTTATTAAATCATTATGTCAGCCATCATGTAAAATGTGTTACCCCTTTTTGTTACTGGTTAGTTTGATAAGTTTCAGGGCGTCGGCAATTCAATACGCTGGTGTTGGCGGGTATGGACATGCGGCTTTGATTCTGGCCACATGTCGTCTGCATAGTACAACCGGCACCAGCGAGTCAGCCGTTAAAAAAAAACTTAACAAGCTATGTCATGGTAGTTGTGACGCTATGGCCATTACAGCACAGGGTGATGTAAAACAATGTGGTGCTGTTGGCCTTAAGCTTAACCCCTGGTATGCTCATTCAGCCACAGGATACGGGATAACCAGAAAAAAAGCGATAAAAGAGGTCGCTTCAAAGTTGAAATACAATAGAATTTTAAGTACCTGCGTTCCAGCTGCTATGGACTACCAATTAAGCTTTGGCGCTCAATCACTGGATAGCCATTTCCCAAAACCTGTGGAACAAAATTTTCCGTCACTCACATCATACCTTAAGGATAAGGATAATCATTGGAAACACACTATCACTGCTGCTATTTCGGGAGATTCCAAACACCCATCCAGATATTACTTCTTTTTAGAGAATAAAACATATATATGGTTTGATGATAAAGACAAAAGGGTTCACGGCCCTGTATCGTTAAAACAATCAAAAGACTGGCCGGGAATAGCCAGAGCCGTTGGCTCAAATAAGATTGTTGCTGGATTTTATGATCTCTTTCAAACGACTTTCTTCCTATCCAATAATACGTGCTTTCAATTTCTTGATGGGCATTTTTTCCCACCTGAACCTATTGCGGATACATTTAGTTCTTCATTACAAAAGTCGATTTCTGCCAATAAAGGGCTGTTAACAGCTTTTTATGATCCCAGCAAATACGCATACTATTTCTTTTTTAACAATGGAAAGTATATACGTTATGACAGCAGCTACAGTAGTTATCCCGTCAAGAATGTTAACTCGCATACCTGGCCAGGATTAGATCATGACTCTTTCACTAACCCAAACTATTATAATAAAATCATGATCAATAAAGGGAAATATAAATTTTTTGATTTTGTTTTAAGGAGGGCGTCATAAAGAAGGTGATCATAAAGAAGGTGATAGCTGAGGCATCGGTTTAGCCGCAAATAGGATCAACTAACCGAACAGGGCAAACGCATGAACGTTTTATGAGCGCTATTTCGTAAAACACACTTGCCAAGCTCTGTCTGAATCTGCATTTTCTATTTTTTATTATGTTTCAGTCCCTTCTTGAGAAAACCAATCCGTTGCCAGACCCCAGACAAACTGTCAAATGCGCCCACATACTTGGGGAAGTCGTTTTTTCTCATTAGCGTAAGAGCTAACAAACGGGTTGGCAGAACAGTAGAAACGACGAGTAAAACCTGCTTTTGCCAGGCGTTGCAACGCAGGGTTGTCGTTCAGCTTGTGAGCGTAAAGGGCTATTAGAAGAGTCGATTGGTATTATTTTATAGCGCGATACCCAATATCCGTTCGGAAGTAGGCGCCCTTCCATTGAATAGAACCAACAGCCTGATAAGCTTTTGTTTGGGCATCTTCAGCGGTGTCCCCCAGTGCTGTTACACAAAGCACTCGCCCGCCATTAGTGACTATCTCTCCATTGATAGCTTTGGTACCTGCCTGGAATACTTTAGTGTCTTTGTGGGTGTGCGCAAGCCCTGAAATACTATCGCCTTTGCGATAGGTATTCGGATAGCCACCAGCACTCATAACCACGCCCAGAGCTGTCCGGCTATCCCACTGTGCGTGAACGCCAGCAAGCTCTCCCTTAGCGCCTTTCAGGCAAAGCTCTGCCAAGCTCGATTGCAGGCGCATCAGTATTGGCTGGGTTTCCGGGTCACCAAAACGACAGTTGTATTCTAAAACGCAAGGTGTACCCTCTGGCGTGATCATAATCCCTGCATAGAGAAAACCTTTATAAGCAATCCCTTCTTCAGCCATGCCTTCCACAGTGGGGTAAATCACCTCAGTCATTATGCGATCGTAAATTGCCTGTGTTACCACCGGCGCTGGAGAATAAGCCCCCATACCCCCGGTGTTTGGCCCTTTGTCACCATTATCTCGTGCTTTGTGATCCTGGCTGGTGGCAAGGGGTAATACATGCTTACCATCGACCATGACAATAAAACTGGCTTCTTCGCCGTGCAGAAATTCTTCAACCACCACCTTATGACCGGCTTCACCAAAAGCGTTGCCAGCGAGCATATCCTCAACAGCAGCAAAGGCTTCCTCGTTAGTCCGGGCAAGAATCACCCCTTTACCGGCGGCAAGGCCATCTGCCTTGACCACAACAGGAGCGCCTTTTTCAGCGATGTAGGCTTTAGCCGCACTGATATCGGTAAAGCTTTGGTACTCGGCAGTAGGGATATTGTGCCGGGCCAGAAAGTCCTTACTAAAAGCTTTGGAGCCTTCAAGCTGAGCGGCAGCTTTGCCAGGGCCAAAAATAGTCAGGCCAAGGGATTCAAAGTGATCAACCACACCTGCCACCAGGGGCGCTTCAGGCCCAACAATGGTGAGATCAATCGCTTCTTGTTGGGCAAACTCAGCCAGGGCCTTAATCGCCAGGGCGTCGATAGTAACATTCGATACTTTAGGCTCTTGCGCAGTACCAGCATTGCCCGGCGCGACAAAAACGTGCGTTACATTTGCATTCTGTGACACTTTCCAGGCCAGGGCATGTTCACGACCACCACTGCCAATAATAAGTACTTTCATGCTTAACTCCTTAAGATAAGTTCAGTGATGATACCCTTGGGCGGGCAGGTCAGTGGCGGAAGTGACGAATGCCGGTAAAGACCATGGCAATACCGGCCTCATTGGCCGCAGCAATGACTTCCTGGTCTCGCATGGAGCCACCAGGCTGAACAACAGCGGTGATACCGGCGCTGGCAGCAGCATCAATGCCGTCACGGAACGGGAAGAAGGCATCAGATGCCATGACCGAGCCTTTAACGTCGAGGTTTTCGTCAGTGGCTTTAATACCGGCAATCTTGGCGCTATATACACGGCTCATTTGGCCAGCGCCAATGCCGATGGTCTGATTGTTTTTTGCGTAAACAATAGCATTGGACTTCACGAACTTGCCGACTTTCCAGGCAAACTGGAGATCTTTCAGCTCTTGCTCTGTGGGTGCTCTGTCGGTGACGACCTTGAACTCATCTGGCTGAACATTGCGAATATCAGCATCCTGAACCAACAGACCGCCGCCACTGACACGTTTAAAATCGTAGAAAGGTGATGTATTTGCCAGTAGCTCACCACATGTCAGTAGTCGTACATTCTGCTTGGCACTGAGTAATTTCTCAGCATCAGTATCCACAGCCGGCGCAATAATGACCTCAACAAACTGGCGGTCAATAATACTGCGGACGGTTAGGACATCCAGAGATCGGTTAAAGGCAATAATACCGCCAAACGCTGATGTCGGGTCAGTGGCATAGGCTTGGTTGTAGGCTTCTAACAGGTTGGCGCCAACGGCAACGCCACAGGGGTTGGCATGTTTAACAATGACGCAGGCCGGCGCATCAAAGGACTTGACGCATTCCAGAGCGGCATCGGTATCGACAACATTGTTAAAAGACATTGCTTTGCCCTGGTGTTGTGTACTGCTGGAAACAGTGCCGCCAGGGACATGGGCTTCTTTATAAAACGCTGCTTTTTGGTGTGGATTTTCACCATAACGCATATCCTGCGCCTTCACCAGCTGCTGGTTAAAGATGGCTGGAAAGGCGCTGGAATTTTTCTGTCCGGTATGACCCAGACAACTTAAGTGATTAGCGATGGCCGCATCGTAACCGGCTGTGTGTTCAAACGCTTTGACAGCCTGTTGAAAGCGGGTGTCTTCACTGATGGTGCCATTGTGCTGATCCATCTCCGACAGGATTAACTCATAATCACAGGTATTGACCACAACCGTAGTATCCCGATGATTTTTAGCGGCTGCACGAACCATTGCCGGGCCGCCAATATCAATATTTTCAATGGCATCAGACAGCGTACAGTTGGGGTTAGCCACCGTCTTGGCGAAAGGGTATAAATTCACTACGACCAAGTCGATGGGTTCAATGCCATGGGCTGCCATAACAGCTTCGTCTACTCCGCTGCGGGCCAGGATACCACCATGAATTTTTGGGTGCAGCGTTTTGACCCGACCGTCCATTATTTCAGGAAAGCCGGTGAAGCCGGAGACGTCAGTGGTGGAAATCTGGTTGTCCACCAATAGTCGATAAGTGCCACCTGTTGACAGAATTTCTACAGAGCGATTGTGCAAAGCCTTGGCAAAATCAACAATGCCGCTTTTATCCGAAACACTGATTAATGCTCGACGGATGGGTTTGGAGTGCGACGCTTCTGCCATCTTTTACTCACTCATTTAAAGTTGTCTGGGAGTTTAGCCAGCCTGGCTCTTTCTTGGCAGGCAAATTCTAGCGTTATTTACGGTTTATACCAATAAGATTGTGACAATAACTTTGTTGTCGAAGGGCACTGAGGAAAATGCAGAGGCACCAAAGTGACTCTCAGCTTGAGGCAGAACAAAGAAAGTTCGATGTTTCCGGCTGTCAAGTTACGCCTTGGAGCCTGTCGGACTTATGCTTTCGAGCATAAAATTCAGTAGAGCGAGTCAGAATCTTCGATCAATTTGTGCGAATAGTTGACCTGTTTAAGCAAATTCATCGGAAGTTCTGGCCGCACTTTCTCGCACTTTCTCGCACTTTCTCGCACTTTCTCGCACTTTCTCGCACTTTCTGGATTTTAGGCCGAAATTGTCTTAAGTCCGACAGGCTGCAAGGTATTCATACTAATCGACTTTCCTGACTGCGCTTAACGCTGACAAACTGAGCGCCGACCCTGGATTGCAACTCCTCGCAATAGCAGGCTTTACTCGTCGCTTGTCATGCCCATCATGCCCATCATGCTCATCATGCTCATCATGCTCATCATGCTCATTACGGTAGTCAGAAAAGACGACTGGAATTACAAGTCGTATCCGCTAGTGGCGAAGAATTATAGGCCAGCTTATAATTTAGTAAATCTAATAATTTTTATGGGATATTAATTTTTCTAATGAAGCGTTTAGACTACAAGCTCATAGAGGCATTGGATAGTGTTGTGCGTTTTGGGGGATTTGAACGGGCGGCGGAAAAATTATGCATCACCCAGTCCGCTGTTTCCCAGAGAATCAAGCAGTTAGAACAAATGATGGCAAAGCCGCTGCTTGTTCGTAGCCAGCCGCCGGGTTTAACCGAAGCAGGCCAGCAGGTAATGAGTTTGTACCGGCGGGTCGTCATACTGGAGCAGGATCTGCTGGACTCTATTCATCATCAGGACAGCGGTCGCTTTTCCCCTGTCACCCTGGCTGTGAATGCGGACTCTGTGGCAACCTGGCTACTGCCAGCACTGGCACCTCTTCTGAAGCAAGAGAAAATAGAACTTCACCTGCTGGTGAATGACGAAGCCCGGGCGTTGGAGAATATGCGACGGGGTGAGGCGACTGCCGCAATCAGTCTTCAATCACAACCCTTACCGGGTTGTCAGGCAGACTATTTGGGAGAAATGCGCTATTTATGCGTATGCAGCGCGGATTTTGCCCAACGCTATTTTCCAAAGGGCGTGAATCGCGAAGCATTATTAAAGGCTCCGGCATTGACGTTCGGCCCTCTGGATGATATGCACCGTGATTTTTTGCAGCAACATTTTAACTTGCCTAATAGCTCGGCGCCCTGCCATGTTGTCCCTTCCTCGGAAGCCTTTGTCAAGATGGCCAAGGCGGGGCTGGCTTACTGTATGGTGTGTGAGGTTCAAATCAAGGATGCCCTTGAAGAAGGTCAGCTGATCAACCTTCTGCCTCACTTATGGGATACCCGCTCATTGTATTGGCATCACTGGGTACTGGAAACAGGTCGCCTTAAAGCGTTGTCCGATCGGGTAATAAAGAAGGGGCGTGAATTGTTATATCGCCCTTATTAGTAGTAAGAAGCTGCTCACAATCTTTTATTGAGCAGCGACCACTGATAAAAGATCTTCAATAGTTTTACAATTTCGTTATTGCGCTGGCAATCTGAATACCAATAAACGAGAAAAGCCATTAATAATACCTTCTGAATTAGTCAGGTCGAAATAAACGTCCTTGTTCATCCGCAACTGTTAATACTCCTTAATGCCCAGTTAATGTAATTTTGCGCCACTGTTGGGTAATATAGCGACGAAGATCAAGTTCACCGCGTTTGTGGCTGGTGGGTAGCGGTTTAAAGATAAACAGCAATTCTTTTGTTGCTGGATCAGGATAAATCCCCGGATTATTTGCAATCTCAGGTTTGATGAAAGACGTTGAGGCAGGCACCGGGTTTGCGTAAGACACAAAGTTTGTGGTTTCAGCCGCTACTTTAGGTTCCAGTAAATAATTTAACATGGCATGTGCTGCCTTGGGGTCAGGGGCATCGGCGGGAATAGCCAGCATATCAAACGATATGGCAGCGCCTTCTTTGGGTATGGAGTAGCGAATATCCAAGCCGTTTTTCGCTGCTTTAGCCCGCTCCCTTGCCATATAAACGTCACCTGACCAAGCAATAGCAACGCAGATATCACCATTAGCTAAATCAGCCATGGATTTTGTTGAGTGAAAGTAAGTCACGTAAGGTGCGACTTCTTTCAGTTTTGCCACAGCTTTCTGGTAATCTTTAACGTTGAGACTATCGCCTGGGAGTCCCATATAAGTCATCATAGAGGGCAAAATTTCGGTTGGTGCATCAAGAAATGCAACACCGCACTTTTGCAGCTTTTTCATATTTTCAGGTTCAAAAACCAACGCCCAGCTATTAATGGGAGCATCTTTTCCCAGTGCCTTCTCCACTGCCTGTTTGTTATAGCCTATGCCTGTTGTCGTTATCAGGTAAGGGATACCGTATTGATTACCAGGGTCAATAGTAGCGGAAATTTTTTCCATTAATGCAGGGTCAAGATTTTTAAGGTTGGGAATCAGCGATTTGTCCAGTTTCTGGTACACCTTGGCATTGATTTGAGTTGCATAGAAGTCATGGGACGGGGAAACAAGATCAAACCCGCTTTTTCCCGCCAGTAGTTTGCCTTGCAATACTTCATTGCTGTCGTATACATCATAAGCGACCTTTACCCCCGTCTTTTTCTCAAATGCTTCAATCACACCAGGTCCGATATAATCAGACCAGTTGTAGAAGTAGAGGTTTTTTTCCAGTTGAGGGGACTCTTTTGCTGGTAACGCTGAGGCACAAAAAATCATAGCAGCCGCAAGCAGAGGTTTATATTTCATCGCGCTTTCCATTGAACGGGGACGCTACTACTCAATAGCAGGGTAAGGTGGGCAGTATAGGGACTGGTTTCTTGATGGGTGAGATTATAATCAAACCAAGGTATTGCTCAAGTTATTTATGCTTCAAAAATTCTCGGCAAATACAGAAATAGAGGGTAATACTTTTTGATAAACAGCGTTGAGAGAAAAGGTCATGCATGCGTTTCGTACAGTTTTATTAGCAATCACACGTACCCATACGACAGACATGGAGCTTCAACAAACATTCCGTCTTGTTGCTGATAACCGAGCAACTCTGCATGTAGTGTTGTTTGACAATAGTCTTGCAATCTTAAGAAAACTGCAGTTTCTTCCCTTTGAAAAACCCATAGAAGCTATGATGGAGAGTCAGCTTAAGGCAGAGCTTGAAAATATAAGGGCGCTCGCCTGGCAGGAGGGTATTGCCATACAAACGCATATTGCAGAAGGAAGACCCAGGGAAACCATTCTGTCAATGATCACTGAGCTAAAGTGCGACCTGGTGATTAAGCTGGCAGATCCAAGCGGTGCTTTTGCCCGCAATCAACTCACCGGAAATGATCTTGCCCTGTTGCGTAAAAGCACTGTGCCTGTATTGATGATGGCCGATCGCAATCAGTTGCCAGAATTTACCCACCGCATCATGGTTGCTGTTGATGTTGGCAGTCCTGATAAGGGGGACGCGGTTTTCAGTAAGACACTGTTGCAATATGGACTGTACCTTGCCCGCCAGGAGCAGGCTGAGCTTCATGTGGTCAGCGTCTGGCATCTTCCTGTGAGCCAGCGGGCTGTGGGTATGCTATCTGATGAGGAGTTGTTTGAGCTACAGGAAACGATTCGTAAACGCTACAAAGCCAAGCAGTACGAGCTTCTTACCGGTTTTAATTTGTCTGAAGATCATCGCGATAATGTCCATACACACCTGCTTCAGGGCAGCCCTTCCCACGAAATTCAGGAACTGGCTAATAGCCTTGACGTTGACATTATTGTGATGGGAACCGTGGGTAAACACTCGCGAAGTCTGATGATAGGTAATACGGCAGAAAACCTGTTGAATGGCATTTATTGTTCTGTATTAGCCGTTAAGCCAGAAGGGTATGCAAGCCCTTTAAAACACCCGGCAAATGGCAGTGCTGGGGCTGTTTTCGGTAGCTAGGGCCAGGAAGCCTGACCGAGAATAGCGCCCGTAGCGAGGATTACGACAAATTGAGGATAAAAATTTCTGCTTCTGAGGATAATAGTGGGGCTATTTGACGAAGAAGCAGGAATTTTTAGACCCATTTATCGCAACCGCAGTAGGGTAGTCTATTCTCGGACAGGCTCCTAGACCAATGGCTCTGACAGAAGAAGAGCTGCTGAACATGGTCAGTAGCTCTTTAGCCAATTAAGGTTTAAGGCCACTCATATACTCAATAGCACTTTGAATCTCTTCATCTGAGCAGTCCGTACAGGTTCCTTTTGGTGGCATACCACCGCTGGTTCCGTTGATAGCATGGGCGAGCAGCGTTTTAAAATCACCGTTGACTTTATCCAGTCTTTCCGCCCAGGCGGCAGAATCGTCTTTTTTCGGCGAGTTCAGCAAGCCCGTGGCATGACAGGCCGCACAGGATGCGTTGTATACCTGTTCACCACTACGAGGGGCATTGCCACTGCTTGCCACCGCACCAAGATTGTCAGCACAAGGTTGCCCGATCTCACAGACTACTCCGGCAGGCGCTAGGCGTTCAAGCATTTCCTTGCGGGAAACATCGTCAAGCTCTGTGGCGGCTATTGCAGAAGTGGCGGTCGCGAACATTCCTCCTAACAAAATGATCATGACGCGCATATATGTTTGAACTACCCGGAACACTCGTATTTCCTCATGTTAGCTCTGCCGAGATGCCTACTGGACAAAACGACCAGGTTCATGCCCCATAACATCTTTAAGCCCAATTTTTAGTTGTTTCAATTATAAAACAATTGCATAGGCTAAAACAGAGTATCGGTACCATTGCTTTTGTTTTCATGACATAGAACAAAAAATCATAGACAGTCGCAGCACGGATCAGTATGATGACCGAGCTGGATAGGCAGCCCCCGCTTTGGTAATACCCTGTAGTGACGACAAATAGAACACTTTTCTCCTGATAATCAGTGGGAAGTTGCACCAGAGACGTGTCCCTTTCACGTTCGGCCTGAACGCTTGACGGCCCTTAAGCCTGCACTTATCTCTGCTCTTGTGGTGTAACGGATAACACGCAGCCCTCCGGAGGCTGAAATCTAGGTTCGATTCCTAGCAAGAGCGCCATCATTATTTTTCTTTTATTTTGCTCGGTAATTGACCCTGAGTTCTTCAGCTCATCGCTTTTAAGGTGCCAGGAGATTTATTCCTCATGGGGAAACTGGCGCTCATCGGCTGAACTCAGGTTGCAATCACTTGCCTGATAGGTCGGGACTTCAATACTTCCGTTTTAATGGGCAGGTATTCATCCCTGAGAAGCTGTTAGGGGTGCTTCTCAGGCGTGCTGCATTGAGTGGTTTTATTTTGTATTTTTGTATTAATGAAAAACTAGCAAAGGGCACTGTGTCGCGGCAGAGATATTCTCTGCGGTATTGCCATTGAAAAAGCGGTCAATGCCTGTCCTGGCATGTGAGCCAATGACCATCAGATCAGCAGGTAACGACTGCGCCAGCTTGCTGATCTCAGTGGATGCAGTGCCGTTAACAATGTGGATGCTGATTGCGTCATTGTTTTCCAGGTTTAACGTGTGAAGCAGTTTATCAATATACTCCCTATGCTCTTTAATGAGAGTGTTATCAATATCGTTGACTGTTTCCGCGTGACTTAAATGCCGACCAAAATAGTTTTTTGGGTATTCTTCAAAAGGAGATAGCCAGGTGTGAATAACGTGCAACTTGCCATCTTTATGCTGTGTGGCTATCTCATAAGCATGTTGCAGCATGGTTTTGTTCATTGACTGGTCGTTGGCATGAATATCGAGGGCTAACAGTACATTACGCGTGTTTCTTTCAGGTGTGTTTTCAGGAATTAACCATACCGGGATGCGTGTCAGCCTCAACAGAGAGAGATCATCACCAGAAAGACGATGAACGCCCAGCAAATCAACATGGGGAGCTTCTTTTACCACCAGGTCAATGCTATCTGTTTCAATGCTGCTGAGTATTTCCTTAACAGGACTGCCAAAAACAACCTTGCTGGTTGCCCTGACATTATTGAATACCGCGTATTCTTCAAAGCGTGCGAGCAATCGCTCATAAAATTTTTGTTTGAATTCGAACAGTTCTTCTTCAATGCCTGACCAGTAAGAAGCAGAAGGCGGCAGTGGATTATCGTAGGCGACAAGGGAGATGGAAGCGTTGGAGGACTGGGCAATACTGACAGCCTGTGTCATCGCACGTGGAATGTCATGCTCCGCAAGCTCAATACCTGCCCGGACAATAGGCACAAGAATATGATTAAAATCCATAATAAACCCCCTTATGTACGCAAGATACCTGGTGACTCACTCCCACCACTAAGCCGTTGAGGCGGCTATAGTGGAGGCTTCTGATCGGGAATTACACGCGACCCACAATATCATACAGACAAAGCCTCTCGCAGCCATATAAGCCGCTGAACCATGACAGGGGAACACTTTACGCGTACGCTCAGTCCGAGCGTTTCAGCAAATAGAAGCCTGAAAACTGTTTCATGTTTTCTTGATTTGTTTCTCGTGTTATCCCGCAACGGTGACGCTTGAGTATCTATCCAGAGGCTTATCTGTCTGTTGAGAGGCTGTTGTCTCAGCCATTACGCCCATTATGCAGGGTTTCGCATGCTTCTGAGAGTATATCATGGGCTTGCTCCACGCAAGCCTTGCTATCCAACTCCACCCAAACGGCAAAGCTATGCGATACCCCTATCCGTTTCCGAAAGAGTACTCCCGCCGAGCCAGGCGGGAGGTGAATTTCGTCTAACATTCTGCTAATATTCTTTCCGCCGTTGAAGACCTACCCTCGGGCAGAGGGGAAGTAAAGTCTGTGGCGTTAATGTAAGTCCCTCGTGGCTGTAACGTGGAAGCAGAAACCCGCGTAAACTCGCAAGAAAGTAACGCCCCCAGTAATGGGAATCCTCCAGCGACCTAGCTGGAGGATGTCAAGAAGGAGAAGGAGCGTCAAGCTGAGGCACTGACCATGTTGGCAGGGTAATTAAGCCTTGTGTCTTTCTGCTCAGCGCATGATCCACAAGGCTGTGTATCAGCGTTTCAAAGGCGATTCCCGCGGCTTTTGCACCATCGGGGAAAAGACTTGTAGGGGTCATGCCAGGCAGGTTATTGAGTTCTATAAGAACAGGGTATCCTGTCTCAGGCACCACAAAGTCAGAACGACTGATATCCCGGCAGCCCAGTAGCTGGTGAGCTTTCAGGGCAATCTCCTGTATATGCTGGTATTGGGCCGCAGGTAATGCTGCCGGGGTAGTGTGCTCACTTAACCCCGGTGTGTATCGATGAATGTAGTCGTACCACGCGCCATCTGCCGTGGTGATCTCGGTCACAGGCAAAACCAGGGGTTCTTTAAGATCCAGCACACCCGCGGTAATTTCTCTGCCGGTAATAAACTCCTCTACCAACATCTGGTCTTCAACGGCCAGGCCTGCTGAGAGTTTGCGCCGCAGGTCTTCATAACCTTCAGCAAACTGTATTCCAATACCTGACCCTTGCCCCAAAGGCTTGAGTATGACTTTTTTACCCAGGTACTCAATACATTGGCGCGCGCAGGTATTAAGATCATCCCTTCGATGAATGATCCTGTCTTTTGCTAATGGTATCCCCGCAGCTTGTAAAATACGTTTAGTGACAGATTTATCCATGGCGCAGGCACTGGCCAGAACGCCGGAACCCACGTAAGCCACGCCCATAATATCGAGCAGCCCCTGAAGGGACCCGTCCTCTCCCACAGGCCCATGGGCTACGGGGAATACAACATCCACGCTATACTCTTGCAATAATGCAGGCAGTGTGTGATCCAGTTCCAGTTGTACGGCTTTGCTGTAACGGGCTTCCAGCGTTGGGATCAGCCTTGCCGCTGACAGGCGGGAGACATCCGCTTCAGGTGATGGGCCACCGCTAACGACAGCAACAGTAGCAGAAATACTAGGCATTTTTCTCATCCAAAATCGTGATTCCTTTTCTCAAAAAAGAGTGGGTTGCCTTTCATGATTTGACCTTTTTTGTTCATCCAGTGTGTTGTTTACTGCCACTTTTTTTACCAATGGCTTTTTCTAACGACGGTAATGAGTATGACAAGCAGGGCGCTGGAACAAAGAAATGGTCAGTAAAGCCTGCTATTACGAGGCGTTTCTGGCGTTCAAATTTTCAGCACAGCAATAGACTATTAATACCACCCAAAAACGAATGCGCTGATCATTGCCTGCCCTCATAGTGCTTTCATAGTTGTTACCTGCATAGCAGTGTAGACAAACACCAAGGGTGACGGAGATTTTATCACTGCTGTCCGGTTAAAAAATCAAAGAACCCAGGAGGCTGTCCGAGAATAGCGCCCTTAGCGAGGATTGCGAGAAGTTGAGGATAAAATTTCTGCTTCTGAGGAAAATAGCGGGGCTATTTGATGAAGAGGCAGGAATTTTTAGACCAATTTATCTCTCGCGATCTTCACCACACACAGATTTTTAAGACGCCTCGTAAGGGACGCAATACCTGTTACATTGAATTTTAAATGTAATGCGGTAAGTTGTTTCCCATTGATTCGAACTCACGTTGACTTCCATTATCCATTAAATGAAAGAGAGACATCCGCAATACCTTCTTCATGAGAACTCCAAGATGCACGCCGAGTCTGTTTGTAAGTAACAGTTAGATGGTTATCTGCGGTATAACTACAAAATTGTTTCCCACCTTTCCAGAAACTATAGTTTTGTCGATTTCTCAGACTAAGAGAGTAACCACCACATTTAAGTTCTACCTTGAAATCAGGGCCATGATAATTATCCTGATTCCCTCCCCAGGTACCTGAATGATGTGCGGCTATTGATTTAGGTGGTTCGGCATACCAATCACCATAACTAGGAGGATCAGAGTATGTTATTGTGCAATTATAATCGGTATTGTTATGAAAATTTACTGTCAAATACCCTTCGTCGATATAACCAGCAAAACCAGAGTTTGTAAGAAATATCATGGAAATGAAGGTCGCGACAGCCAGTAATACTCTGTTCATTCTGGTCACCTCATGGAATAACATTGTAACCGTTAAGACACCTGTTCGGTCAGTAAAAAACACTACTCATTTACTACCACCTACCACCTACCGCATTGACAAGAATAACGCTTGAACCATACCGTATAGTAATGCCTGAATTCAAGGTACAAAGGTAATTGAATTTTAAATGTAATGCGGTAAGTTGTTTCCCATTGATTCGAACTCACGTTGACTTCCATTATCCATTGAATGAAACAGTGACATCTGCAACGCCACATTCATGAGAATGATAAGATGCACCCCGAGTCTGTTTGTAACTAACAGTTAGATGTTTATCTGCAGTATAACTAAAATGTTGTTTCCCACCTTTACAGAGACTATAGTTTTGTTGATTTTTCAGACTAAGAGAGTAACCACCACATTTAAGTACTACAGACATATTAGGGCCATGATAATGATAATTATCCTGACGCCCTAGCCAGATACCTGAATGATGTGCGGCTATTGATTTAGGTGGTTTGCCATACCAACCACCATACCTGGGTTTATCAGGTGCTGTGATTTTGCAATCATAATCAGTATTGTTTTGAAAATTTACTTCTAAATACCCTTCGTCGGTACCAACGGCAAAACCAGAGTTTGTAAGGGATATCATGGAAATGAAGGTCGCGACAGCCAGTAATACTCTGTTCATTCTGGTTACCTCATGGAATAACATTGTAACCGTTAAGACACCTGTTCGGTCAGTAAAAAACACTACTCATTTACTACCACCTACCACCTACCACCTACCGCATTGTCAAGAATAACGCTTGAGCTAAGCCGTATAGTGATGCCTGAATTCAAGGTACAAAGGTAATTTTTAATGCGGTAAGTTGTTTCCCATTGACTCGAACTCACGTTGACTTCCATTATCCATTAAATGAAACAGTGACATCCGCGATACCGCGCTCACCAGAACCATAAGATGCATTCTGAACCTTTTTGTAACTAACAGTTAGATGTTTATCTGCGGTATAACTACAATATTGTTTCCCACCCATAAAGCAAGAAAAGTTTTGTCGATTTCTCAGCCTAAGAGAGTAACGACCACATTTAAGTACTACAACCATATCAGGGCCATAATAACTATCCTGACTCCCTCCCCAACTAGCTGAATGATGTGCGGCTATTGATTTAGGTGGTCCGGCATACCAATCACCATGCTTAGTATCAGAATCTATTACTTTGCAATCATAATTGGTATTGTTATGAAAATTTACTTGCAAATCCTTTTCGTCGGCATCAGCAAAACCAGACTTTGTAAGAAATATCATGGAAATAAAGGTCGCGACAGCCAGGAGTACTCTGTTCATTCTGGTTACCTCATGGAATAACATTGTAACCGTTAGGACATCTGTTCAGGCAGTAAAGAACACTACTCATTAACTACCACCTACCACCTACCGCATTGTCAAGAATAACGCTTGAACCATGCCGTATAGTGATGCCTGAATTCAAGGTAAAAGGTATAAGCCAACATGATTTTACCGCTAAAATATAAGAGCTTCCACACAACTTAGCTATTTTCGCGATACCTAACCATAGACATCTAACTGGAGGCTTTATAATTACCGATATTGTACTTTGTACTGTTATTGATTTCTGCCTAATTTTTAAACATTAATAGCATAAAAAAGTTATATGTAATTCTAATAAAACATTTAAATGTCTATTGACCTTACAAGATAGAACAACGAACCGGGTCCAGAGGACGTTTACTGGCAAGAAATTTTTTATTACTTTCCGGCATTTTTTGCCAAAGCTCCGCATTAGCCTTATGCCATTTGCGACTTATCAGGCCGTAACCGTTACTTAGCTCGACGCCCACCGCTGCCATCGTATCAAGCTTCATACGCCAGAGTTCGGGATAGTGTCGCGCGGGTCCACAGATCCCTAACCAGGGGTCAATAATCACGGCATCCTCATTCCAATCGTTAAAATTATCGGGGAACTGACCCTTTCTGTTCGGTCTCTGGTTCATTACAACAAATGTATGGTCAGCAGGCCAGATGGAGACTTCATGGTAAATCAAAAAATCAGGTTGTTGTGACAGAAAAAAACAAACCAGACTGCTTTTTTCGCCACAGTTACCCGCCTGGCTTTGTGCAACTTCAAAGATGTACTCTTCCTCTTCGAGGAAATAATTTTCTCTACTCTTTCGTGAATTTACGATGATTTTTTCGGCTTTTTTTGAGTCAGGAAGCTCTGGTGTCCAGGGTTTTATGCCACTCAAATGACCGGCTCTCTGGTTACCGCAGCCTAAAGATGTATGGGCATTAGCAAAACGCAGAGCAGCTTGTGCCACACCCAGTTTTTGAGGTTCAGTACTTCCAGTGCATAGTTGGTTAATGGATTGAGATCGGGCGCGTTTTTTGGGCAATGCAGAACGGCGAAAAGGCATGGGAAGCGTTCCCTCTGGTTTATTTGCGTCGGCGACAAACAGGTACGAGAAGCTGTTCTTCAGGCACAATGAGCCTGCCAGTAATGAGAACCAGTCTCCATTGTGTTAACCTCGGTTGTTTCATAATGATTTCGCTTAGTTATAAACATAGTACTGAATATGTCAGTATACTCCTGACTGGCTTGAAAATATGCCAGCCCATCAACCTGAGTTCAGGTTCAATAATCAAGGAGGCAGCTCCAGGGCGGCTTTGCTCGCGGCCCCATGAAAAACTCACCGCCAACCAAAAGCAGAGCATTACAATTATTTATACAACTGTACTACAATCCAGTTAAGTCTACTCACTCGCAACGCGCTTATTGTTAAAAAGTGAGAATTCCGTGACTGATCATGTCTGTAAAACCTGCAAAAGAGTTTTTAAATCGGGGAGTGCTCTGCGTCTCCACAAGACAACCCATTCCAGTGATAGACCTCACAAATGCACGGTTTGTGGGAAAGCTTTTAAACGAAAAGGTACCCTCGTCGATCACGTAAAAATCCATGAGAACATTGCGCATTTAAGCTGTGAGGTGTGTAATAAAACGTTTTTACGAGTGGGTAATCTCAATCGGCACAGGCTAATCCATGCGGGTGTTAAATCTCACAAATGCAACCAGTGCGGGATGGCTTTTACGCAATCGGGCACTCTCAGCAATCATATGTTAACCCATTTGGGTGAGAATAAACCGTATATTTGTACCCTCTGCAATCGAAAGTTTACACGAAGGGCAAACGCCAGGGACCACGTCACAAAGGTGCATTCTATTGTTACAGATGTTTTCGACTATATAAAGAAGGCAGCCATGGAGGTATCCACAGAAACATCCACAGAGACCTCCACACAGAAGCTAGACAATGGTCAGGTTGCCACCTGTACAACCCAAAAAACAGTAATAAGTCGTGATCTTGTTACCTATGTATCTCAAATAGCAACTGAAACCGCTTGCGTCACAGTCATCAGTCAGCAGCATCCTATGGTAACCGTCGCAACGGTCAGTCAGCGGTGTCCCAGGGTAACCGCTTCAGCGGCCGATCAGCCGTACCCTTGGGCAACCGCTTCAGCGATCAGTCACCAGTATCCTTGGATAACCTCTTCAGCAGTCAGTCAAGAACCAGCCCCTCTTGTTACACATTTCCACCAAGAGCCTGATGAGCTTAATACTGATGATTTGTTGGATATGATGGAGGAATACAGCACCGCGACAATAGAGACTACTTTTGGTAGTCTGAATTTCAACCCATTAGATTCATTTAAAGACATACCAATTTAACCCCTTCAAAGGCACGACGTTCAAAGTACAATGGTGAATTGTTTAGACTAACCTTGCAGGGTATGGCATTCCACCTTGCCCCTTTTGGGGCTGGGAAGTTGGCGGTGCCCTGTTTTTTTATTAACGTCCGGCACTTTCTGCCAACCAACGCTTTGCCATTATGAGTTATACTATAAGCCAATTTAATCTACTCACTACCACCGCGCTTATTGCCAGAAAGTGAGGATGCCATGAATGATCATGTCTGTGAACATTGCGATAAAGTGTTTGAAACGAAGTCAGCTCTCAAAAAGCACAAGGTGATCCATTCAGACGATAGACCTTTCGTCTGCGAAATGTGCGGATCGGCTTTTAAATGGCAGCGTGTCCTCGTCGATCATTTGAAAACCCATGCGGATGTTGCAGATTTCAAGTGTACGGTTTGCGATAAAACGTTTAAAACACATACCGGTTTAGCTCATCACAAGAAAATTCATTCAGCTATCAGGCCCCACAAATGCAACAAGTGCGGGAAAGATTTTAAACAATCGTACCACCTCAGCCAGCACATGGTGTCCCATTCGGGTGGTCCTGGAATGTTTAGCTGTAGCATTTGCGGGGGAAGGTTTGGAAGAAAGGACAATGCCCTGAGGCACGTTAAAAAACGGCATCCTGAACGTAATCTTACAAACCCTTCCAGTTATGTAAAGACAATCACAGAGACAACCAGAGAGACGCTAGACAATGGAGAGGTTGTCACCTGTACAACCCAAACAATGGTAATAAGTCCTGGCCTTGCTACCTCCGTATCCTGTATGGCAACTGAAACCGCCAGCGCCAAAATCATCAGTCAAGAGCATTCAAATGTAACCGTTACAACGGTCAGTCAACAAGGGCCCGTGATGAGCGCTTCAACAAGCACTCAAGTCAGCGCATCAGAACCAGGCCCTCTTGTCGCGCATTTCCACCAAGAACCCGATTTTGATACTGATGTTTTGTTGGACATGTTAAATGAATACAGTACCGCGTCAATCCAGACTCGTTTTGGTTGTCTGGATTTTAACCCAAATGATACATTTGACGACATACCGATTTAACCCCCTCAAAGGCACGACGTTCAATGTACAATACTGGCTTATAAGTATACTGGCCTTACAGGATACAACACTTTTTCGAAGGATATTTGCCGGTAACAGATTTTCTATTCGTGTCCGGCATTGTTTGCCAAAGCTTTGCGTTAGCCTTCAGCCATCCGCGACTTATCAGACCAAAGCCGTCACTTAGCTCAACGCCCACCGCTGCCATCGTATCAAGTTTCATACGCCAGAGTTCGGGATAGTGTTGGGCGGGTCCACTTCACACAGGGTTAAATTCTCCAGTATATTCCTGACTGATGTAAAACTACGGCAGTC
The DNA here is from genome assembly GCF_031528575.1 of Candidatus Sororendozoicomonas aggregata. Lineage (NCBI taxonomy): Bacteria > Pseudomonadati > Pseudomonadota > Gammaproteobacteria > Oceanospirillales > Endozoicomonadaceae > Candidatus Sororendozoicomonas > Candidatus Sororendozoicomonas aggregata. The sequence continues at coordinate 16,805 of NZ_JAVLSP010000003.1, read as the reverse complement.
CATTAATCTGAATAATCTGAATAATCTGAATAATCTGAATAATCTGAATAATCTGAATTTAACGTTAATGATCAAAGGGGCTTTGCTCCCGTGACAATGAAAAACTCCCTGTTAGCCAAAAGCTGAATATTACAATTTTTTGCTGTTATAGCTGTACTATAATCCAATTAATTCTACCCACCAGCAACACACTTATTGCTTAAAAAGTGAGGACGCCATGCCTGATTATATCTGTAAACATTGCAATAAAGCTTTTGGATCAGCGAGACAACTCAGAAGCCACAGGGTAGTCCATTCGGATGCAAAACCTTTCGTCTGCACGATCTGCGAAAAAACGTTTAAAACGAAGGGTAGTCTCAACCAGCATATGAAACTCCATACGGATGCCGTGAATTTCAGCTGCGACCAGTGCGACAAACAATTTAAAACAAAAGGAGGACTCTTCAGGCACAAGCTAATTCATGAGGGTGTTAGAGCTTACAAATGCAACCAGTGCGGGAAGGCTTTTACACAACCCTCCCACCTTAGCAACCATATGGTCATCCATTCGGATGGCTCTAAACCGTTCAGCTGTACCGTTTGCAATAAAGAGTTTGCACGAAAGGTAAGTGTCATAACGCACGCTGCCAGGGAGCATCCTCATATCACAGATTCTTCGAGCTGCGTAAGGAAGACAACCACAAAAACAACCACAAAAACAACTATAGAGCCATTAGACAATGGCGAGGTTGCCACCTGTACAACCCAGACAACGGTAGTAAGTCCTAGTCTTTCTATGGCTGTCTCTCATATAACAACGACAACCGCCAGCGTCAAAGTCGTTAGTCAACGGCTTCCCGGAGTAACCATTGATACGGTCACTCAAGGCGACTCAGACCCTCTTATTACACATGTCGACCAGGTGCTCAGCAGTTCCAATGATTATGGTTTCTGGCAGCAGTTAGCTGAGCTAAAGAACACTACCGCGACAATGCCTACCACTTACGGTGATATGGGTTTTGACCCAACTGATAAATTTGAGGACATACCCATTTAACCCCCTTCAAAGACCCGGCTTTCACGCTACCCTAATCGTTTGAATGGAGACTGGCCCCAGGAGCCTGACCGAGAATAGACCGCGCTACCGCGGTTGCGATAAATTAGTCTGAAAATTCCTGCTTCTTCATCAAATAGCCCCGCTACTCTCCTCAGAAGCAGAAATTTTTATCCTCAATTTCTCGCACTCCTCGCTACGGGCGCTGTTCTCGGACAGGCTCCTAGAAGTAAAATTAACCTTCATTCGGTTATTTGGCTTTGCATTTAGTGATGGGTTAGGCGTGATTGCCTGTATGACTGTCGTTGGCTTTTTAGGCACGCTTGTTGGCAGTAAGCCGCTGAAAAAAATCTCATCTCTTCAGAGAACTTTAAGTTACTTTTAAATGGAATATTAACCATTTTAGGTGTCCGTTTGATCTATGAAGCGATAATGGTTTGGATCTAGGGGTTCTTATCCTTTATTTTATTTCGATTTAACATACTTATTACTTGTGACTTAACGCACTCTATACCGAGAGCAGAACAATCGGCGTATAGTGCGTTTTTGGTTCTATAACTTGAGTTTGTCCTATCATGTTAAATCGTTTTAGCCCACTAACTGTTGCTTATCACATCCTGAAAAATCGTCTTGTTGTTCCACCCATGGCATCACAAAATGCCGATACTCAAGGGTTTGCAACACAAGCATCGATTGATCACTACGCTAATCTCGCACAATCGGGAGCAGGTTTGGTGATGGTGGAATACAGCTTTGTACACAAGTCAGGTCGAAGTGAAACAAATCAGCTTGGCGCTGATCGTGATGAACACATTGAAGGTATGACCAGGATTGCCAATGTAATACATACAGCGGGCGCAAAGGCGGGGTTTCAATTAACCCATTGTGGTGGTAAAGCGCGACTTGATATTTGCCCAGATCTTATGGGGCCGTCGGGAATCACTGTTCCAGCTTATGACCGACTACCGAAGCCAAAAGCCATGTCACTTGATGACATGTTAATGTGGAAAGAGAGCTTTATTGCCGCTGCAAACCGTGTAGCTAAAGCAGGTTTTGATTTTGTTGAATTACACTGCGCTCATGGTTATGGGTTAAATCAAGTTCTATCACCGGTGACTAACCAGCGCACGGATAGTTATGGGGGTTCTTTAGAGAATCGAACACGACTTATTGTCGAAATTATAGAGGCAATTAAAGCGGATACCGATCTTGGTATTATGGTACGTATTCCGGGACAAGACCTTTACCCTGAAGGACTGAGTCAGGAAGATATGACGCAAGTATCTAAGTGGTTAATTGAAGCGGGTGTCAATATCATTGATGTATCGTCAGGGATTGGTGGCTGGAATAGACCGAAAGATCGCCGAGGTGAAGGGTATTTAGTGCCTGAGTCATCGTATCTTAAAAAACAAAATCTAAATATCCCTATCATTGGTGTCGGTGGGATTGAATCTGTTGACTATATGGAAACGGCATTGGCAGAAAATGCGCTTGACCTTATCGCTGTGGGGCGTGCGATTTTGAAAGATCCAAGAGAATTTCAGCGTAGTTTCTTATTGGCTTTTCCTCATCATAGGACATAGGGTTAAATTCTCCAGTATATTCCTGACTGATGTAAAACTACGGCAGTCCATTAATCTAAATAATCTGAATTCAACGTCAATGATCAAGGAGGCTTTGCTCCCTCCCGTGCCAATGAAAAAATCCCAGTTAGCCAAAAGCTGAACATTATGATTTTTTTTTGCTGTTATAGCTGTACTATAATCCAATTAACTCTACGCGCCAGCAACACACTAATTGCTTGAAAAGTGAGGACGCCATGACTGGTTATATCTGTAAACAGTGCAATAAAGTTTTTGGATCATCTTTCCTCCTCCGTCAACACCAGGTAACCCATTCGGATGCAAAACCTTTCGTCTGCACGATCTGCAAAAAAACGTTTAAAACGAAGGGTAGTCTCACCAAACATGTGAAACTCCATACGGATGTTGCAGATTTCAGCTGCGACCAGTGCAAGAAACGATTTAAAACAAATGGAGCACTCGCTAGGCACAAGCTAATTCATGAGGGTGTTAAAGCATACAAATGCAACCAGTGCGGGAAGGCCTTTACACAACCCTCCCATCTCAGCAACCACATGCTAACCCATTCGCGTGGCGCTGAAACGTTCAGCTGTGGAATTTGCAGGCGTGATTTTGGACGAATGGATACTACCAGGAATCACATTAAAAGGGATCATCCTGAAATTACAGATCCTTCGAGCTGGGTAAGGAAGACAACCACAAAAACAACCACAAAAACAACTATAGAGCCATTAGACAATGGCGAGGTTGCCGTCTGTACAAGCCAGACAACGGAAATAAGTCGTGATTTTTTTACCACTGTCTCTCACATAGCCACTGAAACCGCGAGCGTCAAAGTCGTTAGTCAGCAGCTTCCCGGAGTAACCATTGATACGGTCACTCAAGGCGACTCAGACCCTCTTATTACACATGTCGACCAGGTGCTCAGCAGTTCCAATGATTATGGTTTCTGGCAGCAGTTAGCTGAGCTAAAGAACACTACCGCGACAATGCCTACCACTTACGGTGATATGGGTTTTGACCCAACTGATAAATTTGAGGACATACCCATTTAACCCCCTTCAAAGACCCGGTTTTCACAATGACCCGACTTTCACGCTACCCTAATCGTTTGAATGGAGACTGGCCCTACTGAATTTCATGCTCGAAAGCATAAGTCTGACAGGCTCCTACAGGAACCAGCACCAGGATGCAGGCAGCGGAAGTTTGCTGGAAAGGTATTTTTTATTATTTTCCAGCATGTTTTTCCAATATGGGGTATTCGCCTTCACCCATTTGCCTTGTTCATGGGAAGCGCTTCTTAACTCAATGCCCACTGCGGCCATCGTATCAAGTTTCATGTGCCAGAGTTCCGGGTAGTGTCGTGCGGGTCCACAGATACTGATCCAGGGATCAATAATCACGGCATCATCATTCCAATCGTTGAAATTATCGGGGAACAATCCCTCCTCATCAGGTTCCTGACCTATTACCACAAAGCTGTGGCTATTCGGATAGAGGGAAACACGATGGTGAATCGGTGGGTTGGGTTGTTGTGACAGAAAATGACAAACCAGGTTGCTTTTTCCGCCACAGTTACCCGCCTGACATCTCATAACTTCTGAGATATAGTCCTCGAACTTGAAGTTTTTTCTCTTCTCTCGTGATTCACGGATTATATCATCGGCCCTATACGCATCAGGGAGTTCGGGTGTCCAGGGTTTTATGGCACTCAAATGACCGGCTCCGAGATTACCGGAACCCAGAGGTGTATGGGCATTGGCAAAACGCAGAGCGGCTTGCGCGATACTCGGTTGTTGAGGGGGAGCACTGCTGACCTGTTCATGCACGTGTTGGGATTGAACGAGATTCTGAAGAGAAGCGCAACGGTGCAAGGGCATGGAAAGGACTCCTGCTGGTTTTATGCGTCTGCGAGAAACAGGGGCGAAAAGTTATCCCATAACAACTAAAGACGCCGAGGTCAAAGTCGTCAGTCAGCGGCTTCCCGGAGTAACCATTGATGCGGTCACTCAAGACGATTCAGACCCTCTTGTCGCACATACTCACCGAGTAATCAGTGGTCTGAATGATTACGGTTTCTGGAAGCAGTTAGCTGAACGAAGTAACGCTACCGCGACAGATCTGACGCCTTTTGGTGGTATGCATTTCGACCCAAACGCTAAATTTAGCGACATACCGATTTGACCTCTTCCCCCTTCAAAGACACGACGTTCAACGTACAATGGCTGGTTAAATAGTGGGTTATATAGAGGGATCTTACATGGTTTGGCATTCGATCTTGCCACTTTTGGGCCGGGGCGTTCGGCCAGTAACATATTTTTTATTAACGTCTGGCACTTTTTGCCAATAGTCTGAATTAGCCTTCAGCCAGTCGCGACCTTCTGGACCGTAGCCGTTACTTAGCTCGATGCCCACAGCGGCCATTGTGTCAAGCTTCATGCGCCAGAGTTCGGGGTAATGTCGGGCCGGTGCGCAGATCCCGATCCAGGGATCGATAATTACGGCATCATCATTCCAATCATTAAAATTATCGGGGAACAGACCCTGTTTAGTGGGTTTCTGGTTTAGTGCGACAAAGCCATGATCACCAGGGTGGAGGGTAACACGATAGTAAATTGGTGGATCAGGCTGTTGCGACAGAAAATAACAAACCAGCTGGCATCTTTCACCACAATTACCCGCCTGGCCTCTTTGAATTTCTGAGATAAATTCTGAGTTACTTAAGCGGAATGCCTGGTCTCGTAATTGATCGATAACTTCTTCAGCGACTTCTGGATCAGGTAGCTGGGGTGTCCAGGGTTTCATCGCACTCAAATGACCGACTCTCTGATTACTGGAACCTAAAGGTGTATGGGCATTGGCAAAACGCAGAGCGGCTTCCCCGATACCCGGTTGTTGAGGGGCCGCGCTACTGACTTGTTCGTGAACGTAGTGGGGTTGAATGAGATTTTGGAGAGAAGTGAAACGGTGCAAGGGCATGGGAGGGGTTCTCTATGGTTTTTCGCATCGGCAGGAAACAGGTGTAAGAGGGGATCTCCAGACATAATCAACCTGTCAGGGAAAATAAATATATCCGGTCATGGCAAGGTAAAAATTCATGATTTTATAATATAGCGCTCAACTTTCCAGAACATTCTGGCTGTTTTAAGACCAGGCAGTCTATTAACCTGAATTCAACCGTTGAACGTCGCTTTCCCCATAAGGGATAAGGCTCCCGGCAAATTAAATCGGTCAACGGCTGAATTCAGCTTCAATGATCAAGGAGGCCGTCGCGCGGCGGCTTTCCTCCGGTGCCAATAAAAAACTCACAGCCAACCAAAAGCAGAGAGTTACAGCTCTTTGCCGTTATGGTTGTACTATAATCCAATTAATCCCACTCACTAACAATGCGCTTATTGCTTAAAAAGTGAGGATGCCATGCCTGATCATACCTGTGAAGATTGCCAAAAAGTTTTTGAAACCAAGGGAGCTCTTGATCAGCACAAAGTAGTCCATTCGACTGACAGACCGTTCGTCTGCGAAATCTGCGGGAAAGCTTTTAAGGTGAAAGGTGCTCTCACCAAACACTTAGGAGTGCATAAGAATGTTGCGGCTTTTGCCTGTGACCAATGCGGTAAATGGTTTAAAATAAAGGGGAACCTAATAAGGCACAGGCTAATCCATTCGGGTATTAAATCCCACAAATGCGACCAGTGCGGGAAGGCTTTTATACAATGGAGCGATCTCAACAGACACATGTTAGTCCATTCGGATGGCCCTAAACCGTTCAGCTGTAGCGTTTGCAATAAACAGTTTACACGAAGTACAGTGACCTTGAAGCACGTTAGAAAGGCGCATCCTGATATTACAGATGCTGCCAGTCACGTAAGGAAGACGATCACACAGACAACCACACAGACAACCAGAGAGACACTAGACGATGGCCGGGTTGCCACCTGTACAACCCAGACAATGCAAATAAGTCGTTATCTTTCTACCTCTGTATCTTATATAGAAACTCAAACCGCCAGCGTCAGAGCCATCAGTCAGGAGCATCCTATGGTAACCGTTTCGACGTTCACTCAGCAAAGTCCCAGGGTAAGCGCTTCAGCAGGCACTGAAGAAAGAACACCAGAAGTTCTTGTTGATGTTGATCATATCCACCGGGTGCTCGATGATCCAGGGGATCAAGATTTCTGGAAGGAGCTGTTAGATGAATAAAATACAACGGTGGATTATCTATAGCTAACCAAAAGCAGAGAGTTACAGCTCTTTGCCGTTATACTACAATTGAATTAAATCCACTCACTAGCACCGCGCTTATTGCTAAAAGTGAGAATGCCGTGACTGATTATACCTGTGAACAGTGCAATAAAGCTTTTAAAACGAGCGGCTCTCTCCGTCGGCACAAGAAGGTGATCCATTCGGATGCAAGACCTTTCATCTGCACTGTCTGTGGGAAAACGTTTAAACTACAGGAATATCTCTCCCGTCACATGCAATCCCATTCCAATGCTGCAGATTTCAACTGTGACCTCTGCAATATATCGTTTAAACGAAAGGGCAATCTCAAACAACACAAGCAAACGATCCATTCGGATGTTAAATCGCACATATGCAAGGAATGCGGGAAGGCTTTTAAACGACCGGACTATCTCAGCCGTCACATGCTAACCCATTCGCGGGGTGCTGAAACGTTCAGCTGTGGAATTTGCGGGCATGATATTGGACGAATGGATAGTACCAGGAGGCACATTAGAAGGTATCATCCTGAAATTACAGATCCTTCCAGCTACATAGAGACAACCAGAGAGAAGCTGGACAATGGTCAGGTTGCCACCTGTACAACCCAGACAACGGTAGTAAGTCCTGGTCTTGCTATCGCTGTCTCTCATATAACAACGCCAACCACCAGTGTCACAGTCACCAGTCAGGAGCATCCCATGGTAACCGTTTCGACATTTACTCAGCAAAGTCCCAGGGTAGCCGGTCAAGAACCAGCGCCTCTTGTCGCGCATTTCCACCAGGAACCCGATGAGCTTAATACTGATGCTTTGTTGGACCTGTCAGTTGAATACAGTACCGCATCAATCCAGACTCGTTTTGGTTGTTTGGATTTCAACCCGTTAGATCCATTTGACGACATACCGACTTAACCCCGTCAAAGGCACGACCTTCACAGAATACAACATTTGGGCGTAGGCAAAGGGCATTTGTTGGCGACATATTTTCTATTCCTGTCTGGCATTGTTTGCCAAAGTTCCGCGTTAGCCTTCAGCCAATTGCGTTTAATCAGACCATAACCGTTACTTAGCTCGACGCCCACCTCTGCCATCCCATCAAGCTTCATACGCCAGAGTTCAGGATAGTGTCGGGCAGGTCCACAGATACCGACCCAGGGATCAATAATTACGGCATCATCATTCCAGTCGTTAAAATTATCCGGGAACAGACCCTCTTTGCTCGGCCTTTGGTTTATTACCACAAATGTATGATCCGCAGGCCAAAGGGAGACACGGTAGTAAATCGGTCGGTTGGGTTGTTGTGACAGAAAAAAACAAACCAGAGCGCTTTTTTCGCCACAGTTACCCGCCTGACTTTTTGCAATTTCAACGACACGCTCTTGGAAGAAGTAATTTTTTCGCTTCTTTCGTGATTTCAGGATGATTTTTTCGGCTTTTTTTGAGTCAGGGAGGTCTGGCGTCCAAGGGTGTATGGCATCCAAATGACCGACTCCCTGATTACTGCAGCCTAAAGGTGTATGGGCATTAGCAAAACGCAAAGCAGCGTGCGCCATGCTCAGCTTGTGAGAACCAGTACTGACACTGCCCGGTTCGCAAATGGCTGCTTTTTGGGGGGACTGAAAAGGCATGGGAAGGGTTCTCTCTCTGGTGTTAGCACCTGCGAGAAGAGGCGCAAGAAGCTGTACTTCAGACATGATGAGTTTATCAGGCAGGAGAAATGCTCGGAATTATGAAACTATGAAAGCCTATCGCCGTTTTTACCTCGCGTCTTCCATTCCATTGGTAGCAAATTGCTCAGCTGTGATGGCCCTGTGACTATTTACGTCGTACTATTTGAGAACAGAAAATAGTACAGGGTGGCGTATGTCTTTTGCGACAGTGAACGGTATAAGAATTGCTTATGAAGAGTACGGAGATAAAGGGGCACCAGCTGTTTTGATGATCCAGGGGTTGGGCATGCCTTTAACAGGCTGGCCTCCATCCTGGCGCCAGTATATGGCCAAGGCAGGCTTTCGGGTCATTTGCCCGGACAATCGTGATGCTGGCAAGTCTGACTGTTTTGACCAGTTCGGTGTGCCAGCCATGTTGGATATTTTAAAATGCTCCTTGTTTAACGCACGGATTCGATCAGCCTACAAGCTTAAAGATATGGCGACAGATGCTGTGGGCGTTCTGGATCATTTGGGCGTGGAGAAAGCCCATGTGATTGGTGTGTCTATGGGGGGGATGATAGCCCAGCGTATTGCTATTCATTATCCTGAGCGTATGCTAAGTCTGACGCCTATTATGACCATGACCGGTGATCGGCAGATGCCTCATCCGTCTCTCAAGGTAAAGTGGAGACTGATTTCCCAGCCGAGCCATGGTGACCGCCAGTCCATGATGAAGCATTCCGAAAAACTATGGCGAACCATTGGTAGTCCAGATTACCCGGCATCTGATGAAGACTTAAAAGCATATATTAATAGCTTATTGGATCGTGGTACGCACCCCAAAGGTGCTGCACGTCAGCTAGCGGCTATTTTATCAGAAAACGACAGGAGTCCATTATTGAAAAAGCTGAATGTGCCAACGTTAGTTATTCATGGTGAAGCTGACCCTTTAGTGCCTGTGAGTTGTGGCAAGCAGTTGGCAGAAAAAATTCCCGGAGCAAAACTGCATATTGAGCCAGGGATGGGGCATGACTTTCCGGTGCTGCTAGAAGAAAAGATGTTAAGGTTGATTACCGAGCACCTGAAAGCTTCATGACTGGTTTTTTATGTTGGCTTTTTATGTTGGCTTTTTATGTTGGCTTTTTATGTTGGCTTTTTATGTTGCTCCATACCTTTCCCTGGCGTGGAAAACAGTCTTGAAAGCCTTCCTGCTAATAGGGGTCAGTGGTAAGGAGGTTTAACAAGCCTTTTCCCTTGACCCTTGACCCTTGCTCCTAGGCGACAATATCCAGCAGCTCCACCTCAAATACCAACGTAGCGTAAGGCCCGATAGCACCACCGGCACCACGCTCACCGTAGGCTAACTGGTAAGGCACATGCAGACGCCACTTTGAGCCGGTATTCATCATTTGCAGGGCTTCGGTCCAGCCAGAAATAACGCCGTTAACGGGGAACTCGGCAGGCTGACCACGCTCAACAGAGCTGTCGAATACCGTACCGTCAATCAGTGTACCGTGGTAGTGTGTTTTTACAGTGGAGCTAGCCGTTGGCTTGGGGCCAGAGCCTTCAACCAGCACTTCAAACTGCAGGCCGGACGTTGTTACCTGCACGCCGTCACGCTTGGCGTTTTCAGCCAGATAAGCCTCACCGTCGGCTGCCATCACTTTGGCTTTTTCTGCCTGTTGCGCCTGCATACGCTTTTGCATTTGCTCAAAAGCAGATTGCAGGTCAGCAGGGGCAACGGCACTGGCAGCACCGTTAAGGGAATCAGCCAGACCGGCTAATACGGCATCGATGGACAACCCGTCAACAGGGTTGCTGGCCAACTGATCGCCCATCTGGCGCCCAATACCGTAGCTTACGCGAGATTCTACTGTCGTGTAATTTTCTGACATGCGTTTTCCCCTTTCAGATAAAACGGCGTATTTTATCATACCCGCGCGGCTTAGCTATAACCCTGAATTCAGCAGTTGATCGCCTTTAATGTGCCGGAAGCCTTATTTCTCACGGGAAAACGGCATTCACTTTCTGGATTTCAGGCCGACATTGTCTTAAGTCCGACAGGCTCCTGGGCTAAAAATCGCAGTGAAAGTAAAGTCACGTCGCCTGCACCAGCACTGTGACAGTATCCATATAGGCGCCATCGGTCGTATTATCAGCCTGAGCCTTATTCACTTTTACCCGCACCGCTGCGTTATTTGCCGTATGGCTGTCGCAGTTGAGACTGTCACTGCCATTGGTATTATTCGGTACAATAAAAAAGCTTGAATGTTCCGTAGCGCTATTGAGGTTAGCTATGCTGTCAGCAAATTGCACGATATACGGCAAGCGGTCGCCACTGCTGCTTTCCAGTTCGAATTTTTCGCCATTGCCACCCATAAAGCCAATCCGATAGTTATGCGGGGCGCGGCTGACGTAAACGCAGAAGTCCATCTGGTTCTGATAGTAACCATCAATGCCGGAGTTATCGCCAGCGATGGACATATCTTTCAGGCCGCTGACTTTGACATTTGCGGGGTAGTTTATTTGAATCGACATACATTGATCGTCATAAGGGTCTTCAAAAAAAGTGGTGTTGGAGTTTTCTTCCCCATGGACACAAAAATCGAGGGTTTTCCCGGCATTGAACAAGTCCCTTAACCCCTGAGGCTTTAAATTCACCTCGAAAGTAGCTGTGAGATATTGGGCAGGCCCACTGCCAGGCTTCAAGCCTGAGCCTTGCCCATGGGTCCAGCCCTTAGAATTTATGGGAGCCTGTGGTGGTGTCCCCATGGACGGCCTGACTTTGATAGAACTCCATTGAAACGATTTCTCAAGCTCTGTATAGGTTAAACGAACCGGGTCATAGACGCCGTTGTCTGAAAGCCCTAAGCGGTAATTGGCAAAAGGGTTACTGCCTGTCCATGTGTCACCTTCAAAGGGTCTGTAGCGCACAGTAAAAGTGTAAGGTATCAGGTCATTGCTTTCAGAGATTTCAATGGCATTAACAGAAAACCCCCCAAACTCAAACTTTCCCAATGCCATGGGGCTACTCATTAGCAGTGCGAAGGCAGCCCCGGCCCGGAGCAGGGTTATTACCTGTTCCCGTACTCCTGCGTGTGAACAGGAAAGCCTGTGAAGTAAACGTAGCATTATTATCCCCCTGCCGTACTGGCCAGTTTCATCTCACCCTGATCATCAGCGATATCCATCTCAGGGGCAGGAGCGGCGCAGTATTGCCCTGACATCTCTATGGTACCCATGCGTAATATGTTTCCTTCCTGGGTGTCAGGCACTGGCAGTGAACAGACCTGACCATTTTGTAATTCGACGTCAATAACCTTTTTATCTGCCCGTAACTCTAACTGGAATAAACCAACATCGTCACTGTCCGCCGGGTATAACCCACCGGTAATTTTGGCGAAAGTCAACGGCTGACCATGCATCATTAAACGCCCAAATAGAAGCTGCAAGGCAACGGCATCGTAATCAAGGGAGACCACATTGCCAGGGTACAGGGTGATAGAGCGCTCACGCTCATCAAAGTCGTACATAGCCTCACCAGCAGGAGACACACTCACGGTATACTGTTCATAAGGCGGCAAAGGCACCAGCGAAGGACGGCCAACCACGGCATAGCCCTGGCGTTGACCATTGATATTGACATCAAATACATCACCGTCGGTTCCATTGACATTAACCATTAAAGCGCTTTCAGCACTTTGCTCACCACCGAGGGCAATCTGCTTGCCGTTAGTCATAAAACTGCTGCGCAAGCTGGCCGAGTAGCTGGTAGTGTCGTTATCCCCTTGCACATGATTCACGGCCATATCAGCCCGCCCCCAGGTATTGCCTATTTCTAAACGTGCGTCGTACAGTTCGTCACCGGTACCCGCTTCGACACCAAACCCAGCGCGTACGGTGCTGTCGAAAATATCGTTATCATCCCAGGTTGCCTGTAACCGTGTTCTTTCGTTGCGCGTATTATTATTATCAGTCCACTGTCTTTCAGCTTTCGGATTAACTCTGTAAGACCAGTGATCATCCCGCAGACGGAAGGTCAGCCCCAGTAAGGCAATCTTGTTGTCGTCTGACTGGCTGTAACTGGCATCAAGGTCAATATCAATATCTGCTACCCGGTACAGATTAGTGCGGTAACCGACGGTATGGGTGCGGGTTGCCTTTTCATCGCCGGTTTTATTTTCACTGAACCGGTAGCTGGCATTGCCTGTATACACGGGTGTAGTGACCGAGTAGCTGCTCTGGCGGAATGATTCACCGAGCAAGGCGGGTAAGTCTTCTTCTACCAGAGCGACATCATAATCATCGTTCCACAGCTGCCGATGGCTGGCATTGAATGCCACATCACCGAAGGTGTAACGGCCAATCACATTAAAGCCATAGGCACCACCACTGCCCACCATGATCGATGGAGTAAGCTCATAGCGGTAACCCAGATGAAAGAGTCCCATTTCGCCCAGGGTGTTTCTGGTATTCATGGCAGCGCTGAACGTTCCCGCCAAGGTTTCAGTAATACGACGGCTGACTCCGGCGCGGGCCAGCACCTGGTCTGTCATCTCTGGCAGCACATCATCACCAGAGCGACTCATTACTTTGCCGGTTTCTAAAAAGTAACGCCACTCACCTTCGGGGGGCAGATCAAACTGTTTGGCAAAGAAGCGGATTTCTGTGTTCTGTGGGTTGCCCTGCTCATCAAACGTTTTAATTTCAATGTCGTAAGCACCAGAAGGAAATGCCGACGTATCCAGTTGCTGACTGCCGGCCTCTAAAAAGTAGGAAGCAATCAACCGGTTATCTTTGCGAACTTCAACACGGCCACGGGTAGTGAGAAACACGTCCAGAGGCATACCGCCGGAAAAGTTGGTGTCGGTCCGAGTATTATCGGAGCTGCCAAGGCGGACGCCGGCTAAAATCTGGTCTGAGGTAAAACTCAGGCCAAACCCTTCACTGCTGACCATACCCGCGCGGTAGCTGACGCCTTCAAATTCACGCTGGCCGTAGAAAGAACTCATAGAAAAGTGTTGGTTTCTGGAATAGTCCCAGTTGGAGCGCAGGCTGGTTTCCCCCTTAGCCACCATGGTATTGCCATAAATGCTGTAATCATCGTTGTCGGCATTGTCCACATCACTGCGTGTGCCGGAAAAGGCAGCAGAAAAGTTTTGCATAAACGACAAGTCTTTTGCGTCTGAGGCTGGAAGGTATTTGCTGACATTGGCTTCACGGGTCAATAAGAAGCGGCGGTTGACAAATACATCAACCCGAAAGCGGCTTTCATCAAAAATAACACCGGCAATGGGCGGTTCCATGATACCGCAGTCGGACTGGCCGGGCTGATAGCACACCTGATCGCTATTGGCTTCGATCTTGCCCGTCAGCCCTTCAGTGACAAGTACTCTGTCGCTTACATCACCAATCTGTCGGATAATCAGGGCCGGGTCTGAAAGCCGAATGGTCTGTGGCGTAAAAGTGGCCAGCTGTGAGCCAAGATAACGGCCCCCGTAGTATATATCCACCAGTGACCGTTGGGGTTTGGATAATTCTTCAAAGCCTGGTGGTACGTCCGATTTTGCCAGAAAAACAGGTTGGCCTGTTGTGTTATCAAAAGGTAAACCATGCGCCTGCATAGCAACACAGGCTGCCAACCCCGTTAAGACAAAGCGCTTCCTTGTTGTTATCATTTTTTCTCCCCTACGACAGACGCTTCGTACCCGGATACAATCAGCACCAACGGTCAGAAAATCATGAGTCCAGCGCGCCCTTCCATGGTGAGTCGCAAAAAATAAAGGCAGGTGACAAGGCTTGTCCCTGCCTTTTTGATTATGTATAGAGTGATTCTTTCAGACGGCCAAGCCGCCATTACTGGTTAAATAGGACGTACGGTAATCGTTACTGTATCGGTGTAAGCACCATCGCTGGGCGCAGGGCCAGTTACCTGTGGGACGGTAACCGTCAAACGTGTGGTTTGATTTGCAGCGGCACAAACGTTATTGCCATCATTGGCAGTAACCTGTTGTGTCTCGTAGCGGGAATAACCCTGTGCCCCTGAATCCAGCTCTGAAGCAGCATCATTACCCCAGGTATCGAGCACAGTGTCTGGTGAGCTAAGATCAGCCAGCGCTACCCGGTAGGGTAAAGGGTCTGACTCGCCACCTACTAGTGCCAGCGTGAAGTCACCGTTGGCGCTGGCTACATCATACAACACTTCATTCGTGTTATTGCTGAAGGAACAAAAATCGTAGCTTTGCGTTAAAGCACCGGCAGTAACATCCTCATCATCGCCATCGAAACTGACATCCTGTAGACCCCAGATGCGGACTTCAGCGCCCTGGTTATAGGTCACGTCGAACTCTCCCTCGCTGGTAGAGCCGACTGTGCCCTGAGTAGCGGCCATAGCCCCGGTCGTCACAGCGCAAACAGCGACAGCCAAAGCAACTTTTTGAACGTCCTGAAGCAATTTCATTGTTTTTCCCCTGATAGTCGTCGTATAAACGACGAATTTTTATTCGTTATTAGATGCTATACGTACTTCATTGTTTTTATTACGTATATGTCGAGCATTCTAACAGTTCGGGAAGGTTTGTAAATTATTTTACAGGTATATTTACATAGTTTTTATAAAGTTAATGTTGATAGTGGTAATGAGTATCTGTTATTCAGCGGTTACAGTAAGGGTAAGTTCGTCCCTATAGCCCCCAACGTTTTTCTGCTCAAAGTCAACATTGTTTGCCAGGCTGAGGCGTAACCGCATATTGGCCGTGGCATCGCTACAGGCAGGCACATCTGTTTCCCGGGCATTGGCGGCGGCAAAATCCGGTGTGGGTGTCCCGGCCCTCAGAGCACCGTTGCCAATCAAGCTGCCATTACTGAGGATTTCTATCTGGTATTCAATCCCCTGTGGATCAGCGGGTGATACACTGGCTGGGGCTGACGAATGTGCCAGCATAAACAGCCCGCTGACATTGCCGCGTTGACTCTCCGCAACCAGTCGAACCGCCCGGGTGTTATGGAAAATACAAAATCCCTGCTGTTGCTCCTGAAAACCAAAGGATGCGTTAAAATCGCCAAAGTCTACATTGGTCAATGCTGAAGGAAAGCCTATCCGGGCGAGGGGGAGGACTTGCAGGCCAACAGCAAAATCACCGGAAGATGAACCGGAAGTTGGCTCGGGAGGGTTATTGGCAGCCAGAACCACCGAAGGGGTAAGCACGATCAAAGCGAAAACTGCCCATCGGTCAAACTGAATCATCATGGTGATATACCCGTTCTTTTTTGTTGTTATGCGCCTGAAAACAACCCCCGGAGCCTGTCGGGCTTATGCTTTCGAGCATAAAATTCTGGCCGCGCTTTCTCGCGCTTTCTCGCGCTTTCTGGATTTTAGGCCGAAATTGTCTTAAGTCCGACAGGCTCCTCGGGCGTTCCTAAGGTTATCAATCTGAACGGTGAAAATAAAATAAACAACGGTGATCGCAAACCAAAAAACTGATCTATGCTGAAAAGAGGTAGTTGTTACATTGAAAATTTATACCCCCCAGAGGCTTTGATTGAGATGAACCTGTCGCCTGAAAAGGATAACCGCATCGAGACACCTGACTGCCAGTCCCACTGTAATGGTAATTTGTTAGCGTTGGCTCTCATTATTTTGTTTATTACCGGTCTTGCCCAAGCCTGATCACGGACAAAAAACTGTCTCCTTTTTGAACCCTGTTATAATGTCTGGCCTTTGAGGTCAGGTTTTTGTCAATTATGCTGGATATCGTCCTTTATCAACCAGAGATTCCCCCGAACACGGGTAACATTATCCGCTTGTGTGCCAATACTGGCTTTATGCTGCATTTAATCAAGCCCCTGGGATTTGAACTTGACGATCAGCGGTTAAAACGCGCCGGGCTCGACTACCATGAGTACGCTGACTTGAACATTCATGACAGTTTTGACGATTATATGGCCTGTGCCCAGCCAAAGAAAGTGTATGCCCTTAGCACTAAAGGTCACCAGTGCTATTCAAAGGCAGCTTTTGAAAAAGGGGATACGCTGATGTTCGGGCCGGAAACCCGTGGCCTGCCTGCTAACTTGCGTAACGCCCTGCCAGATGAGCAGGTGTTGAAGCTGCCCATGCTGGCAGATAGTCGTAGCCTCAACCTCTCCAATGCCGTTGCCATTATGGTTTACGAGGCATGGCGACAGATCGGGTTTGAGGGAATTATGGAATGATAGCGCCAGGAGCCTGTCGGGCTTAAGCTTTCGAGCATGAAATTCAGTAGAGCGAGTCAGATTTTTCGATGGATTTGTGCGAATAGTTGACCTATTTAAGCAA
>NZ_JAVLSP010000039.1:0-33249 GCF_031528575.1 Candidatus Sororendozoicomonas aggregata | reverse complement strand
GAAAGTCATCCCACTCGTCAGGGATACTCGAACAGAAAAAGATTTTTCTGATTGGCTTAATGGCTTGATCGCTAGCGACCCTCAAGCAGCTGGTTGGCACTTGGTTATGGATCAGTTGAACACACACAAATCAGAGGCAGCAGTGCGGTTTGTTGCTAAGGTAGAAGGTACCACTGATACAGAGCTTGGTGTAAAAGGAAAGCATGGTATCCTGAAAAATATGAAGACTCGGGCAGAATATTTGAGTAGCCCCGAACACAAGATCGTGTTCCATTACACGCCGAAACATGCTTCCTGGTTAAACCAAATAGAAATCTGGTTCTCAATTCTGGTGCGGCGTTTTGTGAAAAGAAATAGCTTCAAATCAACCAGCGACCTGAAACAACGTATGCTGGAATTCATTGAGTTTTTTAATACCAGATTGGCCAAGCCATTTAAGTGGACTTACAAAGCTCGGCCATTGGTAGCATAGAGGGGATGGATATTAGAGCTTGGCACCACTAGGTACAGGTCTAGGTTGTACGTTTGATTGGATGAATAGAAATGCGGTCATCCAATGCCATAACCTTCAGAAATAAGTACTGACTTTAGATGGTCTCCACACTGCCCAGCATAAAAGAACACGAGAAAGCGCTAGCAGATAAAGACAAAGCGGCGGCTAAAAAGCAGCAGGCGCTAGAAGCCAGCAATCAGGCGCTCATGGAAGAGTTAACAGCGCTTAGGGAAAAGGTGGCTGAAGCCAAAGCCGCTAACGAAGTGGCTGCACAACAAGTGCCTGATATTCACGACTATAACGAGGCTGACACCCGTAAGTTCCTGATTGATGAGTACTTGCGCGAGATGGGGTGGAACCTGTCGCAGGCGGACAGTGTCAGTACGTTTGCCGAAGAAGTCGAGAAAGCCAAACAAGCCGGGGTCAGCTTTGAGACCGAAGTGGCCGGTATGCCCAGTGACTCCGGCGTCGGGTTTGTGGACTATGTGCTTTGGAGTGAAGACCATAAGCCTCTGGCCGTGATAGAAGCTAAGCGCGCCAGCGTATCGCCCAAAGCCGGTGAACGTCAGGCCGAGCTGTACGCGAATTGCCTTGAGCAACAATACGGCCAGCGACCGCTGATTTATTGCACCAATGGTTATGAGATTCTTTTTTGGGATGACAAGCAGTACCCTTCACGCCCGGTACAAGGTTTCCGTACCCGTGACGAGCTGCAATTACTTATAGACCGTCGTAGTAGTAAGCTACCCATTGCCACAGCCTCTATCAATAAAGCTATTGCCGACCGTTATTATCAGGAAGGGGCTATCAGAAGCATTACCGAACAGTTTGAGCGCTACCACCAGCGTAAAACCCTGCTGGTCATGGCGACAGGTACTGGTAAAACCCGTACGGCTATGGCGTTGGTAGACATGCTGCTGAAACATAACTGGGTAAAGAATATCCTGTTTCTGGCTGACCGTAATGCGTTGCTCTCACAGGCAAAAAAAGCGTTCGCCCGGTATTTGCCCCGTACGTCACCGACGATTTTATCCTCACACCTGACACCCGCTGACGTTAACAGCCGCCTGTGCTTTAGCACCTACCCCACCATGATGAGCATTTTGAGTGAACCCGCCGAAAGCCGGTTATTCAGCGTGGGTCATTTTGACTTGGTGATTGTGGATGAAGCGCACCGCTCGGTGTACAAAAAGTACAAGTATATCTTTGAGTACTTCGACAGTTTGCTTGTGGGGCTGACGGCCACGCCAAAGAGTGATATCGACAAAAACACCTACGATATCTTTGAGTTGGAATCCGGCGTGCCGACCTACGCTTACGAGCTGGAAACAGCAGTAGGTGATGGCTGCTTAGTACCGCCTAAGTGCTTCTCGGTGCCACTGAAGTTTATGCGTAAGGGCGTGAAGAAGTTTAAAGACCTCACCGAAGAAGAAAAAGAGCAGTGGGATGAGAAAGAAGCGCTGGAGGGGCGTGAGGAGGTGTTGTCATCGGAGTTGAATAACTTCCTGTTTAACGATGATACCACCGATAAAATGCTGGAAGTGCTGATGCGCGACGGCATTAAGGTGAGTGGCGGGGATGTGTTGGGCAAAACCATTATCTTTGCGGCAAATAATGAACACGCCCACCATATTCAGAAGCGATTCGACCGGCAATACCCCAACCTGCATGGCCATTTTGCCCGGGTGATTACCTATCAGGAAAAGTACGCTGAAAGCCTGATTGATGAGTTTAAGGAACCCCAGGTGCCAGCGGGCAGGGTACCCCTGAACATTGCTATCTCTGTGGATATGCTCGATACGGGTATTGATGTGCCTGAAGTGGTCAATCTGGTGTTCTTTAAGGTTGTGCATTCCAAGGTGAAGTTTCTGCAAATGGTGGGGCGAGGCACTCGTCTATGTGAGGGTTTATTTGGTCCCAAGGTGGGTAAGAATACAGACAATGACAAGGCGTACTTTAAGGTCTTTGATTATTGTCAGAACGTTGAATTCTTTGCGCAAAACCCCGACGGTGCGCCTGACTCCGCCCAAAAGCCCCTGTCACAATTAGTGTTTGAGAAGCGTTTACTGCTCTCCCACAGCCTTAAAAAGGTAGAAGGCGAAGCGGCTGCTTCATTACGTGCTTATATGCTGGATCTGCTTCACCATCAAGTGTCAGGCATGAAGCTGGATAACTTTATTGTTCGGCCTAAACGCGAGTGTGTAGAGCGTTACCAAAACCGTGAAGGCTGGGACAGCCTTAATGACAGCCAGTTTGCGGAGGTGATGACAGAAGTGGCTGCCTTGCCAAGCCAGGCCAAGGCATTGAATGATGATGAAGACGGTGATGAGCTGGCAAAACGCTTCGACCACCAATGCCTGCAAATGCAACTGACGTTACTGCAAACTCAATGTATACCTGACGGCCAGAGTAACAAACTGGCGGATACTGCCCGCAGACTCGAAGCCAAGCACAGCATACCTATGGTGGCAGAGCACCTCGGCTTGCTCCAGCGTATTCAAACCCCGCGGTTCTGGGAAGGTATTACCTTAAGCTGTCTGGAAACCGTACGGATTAGCCTCAGGAAACTCATGCGGTTTCTGGATAAGGACGAACGCTCGACGGTCTATACCTCGTTTGAAGATGAATTGGAGGGTGAAATTAAAGAGGTTGGTATGCCTGCGACTAGCACTGACCTTGAGCAGTACTACAAAAAGGTCGCCACCTTCGTTAAGGAAAACGAAAGCCATATCACCATACAGCGGCTTAAGCGCAACAAGCCTGTGACACAGCAGGACTTAGAACAGCTGGAGGCGATGCTGTTTAATGCCTCGGGCATTGATGATAAAACCCGCTATGAAGAGGTAGTACACAAAGGCGACTCTGTCGGCGTGTTTATTCGCTCACTGGTAGGGCTGGATACCAAGGCGGCGAAAGAAGCCTTTGGGGATTATCTGGACGACACCCAGTTTAACAGCACGCAAATCGAGTTTGTCAAAACCATCATCGAGTGGCTATGCCAAAACGGTACGATGGAGCCTGCTGCGCTGCACGACCCGCCGTTTATTAACTTCAATGATGACAGTGTTTACGGGCTATTCAGTGGTGACCAGGCAGAGGCCATACTCGATAAACTCAAGGCTGTTAACGATGCGGCTTACCCTACGGAGAAGGCTGTTTCTTAAGGGGCATTAACAGAAGCGCGCTAGCTCTTAAAGCTACCAAGCTACCAAGCTACAGCTATCGTGAGTGAGCATCATCACTGTAGCTGGTAGTGTTCCGAAAACTGCGGTTGGCGCGCTGACTTACTTCTCAATTTCTTCCTGAAGTCGGCGCCATAGGGGTTTAAGTTGCTTCTTAATAGCCTTTGATTCAAGAATATTTGCTGCTCTGAAACCGTATGTCGGAAAGCTCCTACGTCCATGATGTGAGTAGGTTTTATATAGTTTTCGTTTGTACAGGCTTTGTTGTGGTTGACCTTTTTGAGCCCTGATTTTGTTGTGTTTGGTCATCGTTGCCTTCGCAAGTTTGACCCCTCGTTTCATTCTGTTGGAGTAACGAGCCAAGGCAGAAGAGCGGAGAAGAATACGTTGGCCATCGAAGGTAAATCCAAGATATTGCAGCGGTTTGTCGCTGTGTAGATGACCGTCACTGATAGTGAAGTTACGAATTTCCGTTTTATTTGGATTAATGCTGATTTTTAAGCTTTTTATTTCATTTTCAACAAAGCTGGTGACATCATTACTGAAGTCTGTATTACGGTAATTAAAAAAGACAATTGGTATAACAATAAAACTAACCCGGATATTTCATAAACTGCCCTGAGAATTGCGCGGAACCTTGCCGCTCTAAGGGATTTTGCGAAGGAGCGCCGTACCGGGGAGTACGGTCGACTGAGCAAAATTCCCTTAGAGCCGCAAGGAGCAAGCAAGGCCAGGAGCCTGTTTATGAAATATCCGGGCTAAGGTACCAGGCATTACCCAATGGACAAGGTGTTGTGTGTTGAGTATTGCGCTCCACTTCACTGGTCTATTTTAAGCAGGCAGTCTTCTGCGCCACCTTATGAGGCATCCCTCCTTGCGTTGATTATTGCGCCTTGATAAACCCCTGCGCGTTAGGTATGGGGATGGCTGCCAGACTTGCAGAACAAATCGCCTTTGCTACTATGTCAGTCAAGCAAAAAATAAGGCAAGAGTATGAACGAAGTAGTTGAAAATGAGATAAGAGCTACCGTTGATCATCAACTGAATACGCTCACTGATATTATCAGGATTGTTGGTGAAACCCGGTCAGATGTTAAGGTGATTGACCGCAAAGTTGACAGAGTTGAGCAAAAGATAGACCAACAAAGCGCTGATATTTCTGAGTTGAAAGTCTTTGCCGAAGAGCAGAAAGTGTTTAACGCCGAGCAAAAAGCCTTTAACGCCGAGCAAAAAGCGATTAACGCAGAAAATAGCCGACGCTTTGATAGAATGGAGGGCATGCTCACGCAGATTATCAACAAGCTCACCGGCGAATAGTCCGATTGTACCCTGCTTGGCCTGTGCGATGTAATCTCGTTACCACGCTCAGCGAGGGTGGGGTAAATCATTACCTTCAGAAAAAGCACTTTGGTGATTATCTCCCCAAAGGGGCTGCCCCTCGCACCAGAGGATAAATATCCCATTCTGTAAAACCGTCCTTCATCATCAAGTACGGGAAATAATCTTGTGCGAACCGAAAAAATCGGTATTTATTTTCAAACCATACCTCTCCGCCGTTAGGATCAAAATAGCACACATCTCCCCGTGACTTCTGCCCTACCCAGGCACACACAGCATGTCCAGCTCCCCGACAAGGCACATTACGAAACTGAAAACTGTGTATAACAATAAACAAGTAGGACGATATATATTTTATTATGGCACTGGCCAGCAAGTGGGATTGCGTATAAGGATTTTTAGAGACAAGGAAGTCCACCGCAGTATCTTTATATGAAACAGTCCATTCTCCCCCCACCACGCTTTTTTGTAAGCATAACCCGAGGCTCTGCATCCAGCTGATATATTTACTCATCGCTTTATCAAAACTACGCTCATCACTATCAAGCCAGTATAATTGGCCATCCTGTAATGCCTGGATTTTACCGATTCGGATTTCATTGAGTTTGTCTGGATCTTTTTTATCGTACAACTCTTTAGACAGATGCCTATCTTCGCTATGATAGCGAATCCAATGAGCGCAAAGTGAGCTACACATACCTGCACAATCGGCAGGCGTAATAGAATTCTGATAAAAATCCCAGGTGATAATTCCATTAAATTTATTAGCGCATTCACTGAATAACTCTTTCAACGTAGGCATCAGATCACTCCTATCAATATCGAGATACTAAGAAGCTGAGACGCATTGTCTACGATTAACAAAATCGGCTTTCAAAACGTATTATAGGACTTTCACATTAACAAGTAAGCCAAAACATGGATAAGTATTTTAAGACGATTACTAAGCAGAAATATCTAGCGCATTTACAAAATCATAAGACAATTGACTTGCATTTCTTATATCTATTTGATCCCTTTTCGCTTTCCAATCAAGAAAAACGCCTTAGTTATTACCTTCCCAAAGGTCTGCCGGTCACATCACCGGATGAACTTCCCATTCGGCATAATTATCCATAAGCATCAAATCCCCCAAATAATCTCGCGCAAATTTAGCAAACCGGCATCTTTCTTCAAACCATACCTCACCGGCGTTAGGCTCAAAAAAGCACACGTCTCCCCCTGAATGCTGACCTAACCAGACACATAACACATGCCCAAATCCTGAAGGATACGGATTGCGAGCACTATAACCATGCACAAAAATAAGTAAATAGCATGATATATATTTCATTATGGCATTGACCAACAGGTGGGACTGCGTACAAGCATCATCACAGATGAGTTCATTAACCTTATTGTTTTTAGCTGAATAAGCCCATTTACTCCCAGTCACACTTTTTTTCATGCATAACCCAAGACTCTGCAACATGTTGACAAATCTAAGATTAGATTCCTCCAATGCGTGGATTTGCCCAACCATGGCTTCATTGAGCTTGTCTGGATCGTTTTTATCGTATAGCTCTCCAGACAGATGCCCATCAGCGTTATGATATCGAATCCAATGAGCACAAAGAGAGCTACTCACACCCGGGTAACAGGGTGCAATAACTTCCTGATCAAAAGGCCAGGTTACAACCCCTCCGCTTTTATCAGCATACTCTTTGAATAGATCACTAGCATTGGAAAAGGACATCAGATATCTCCTGTTACTATCCAGGTGCTGATCTGGCCTGGACGCCTACAAAAAACAACAGTGACACATACCAGGAGCCTGTCCGAGAATAGACTACCCTACTGCGGTTGCGATAAATTGGTCTAAAAATTTCTGCTTCTTCGTCAAATAGCCCCACTATTATCCTCAGAAGCAGAAATTTTTATCCTCCATTTCTCGTAATCCTCGCTACGGGCGCTAATCTCGGTCAGGCTCCTAGACCTTTATCTTATTTTCTGAAACCCATCTCGCTTTGAAAATCATCGTATATGAATTCTTTTTGCATGGTAGCAGAGGCTAAACAATCCTATAATGGCTGCACCGATAATACTTATGCCAAGAATTATCAGGGTGATTGTGTAAGGTGCCAAGATTAAAAATACGTTAGAAACCATAAACATCAATACTATTACTTTAGCAGGGAATTTAAGGTTGCTGTTATCAGTAACTTTCCCTTTTGTTCCCCACGACATATCACCAATATTTATTAATGCATAGGTTATTGTGGAAACTCTTACCGGCAGACAAAGCAGCAGGTAAAAAAGAAAATTCGGCCTTTTAATCATCATGGCTACCATCGCAATAGATGCCAATGGTGTATGAAACACTATACCAGTGATCAATAAGAACGCTGATGACAGGGCAACAGCACTAATGGATATTCGTGTAAAAATATTGGGGCCATAAGCTGATGACGCGATCAAACCGGTAAGGCCAACTAAACCGAGTCCGGAAAAAATATTTGCAATGGTTCCACCATGAGTCAGCAGGTAGATAAATACGGATGATAAAACACCGGGGCAGAACCAGGAGAAAACTAATTGAGGGATTGCTGACAGTACATAGCGTTTTGGTGCTTCACCTTTAAAAGCATCACCAACACTGCACAACATGGAAATAAACTCAGCACCAACCCAGCGTCTGCGCTGCCACAGAAATTCCTTCGATGTGTGGCATGGGTCGATATAAACATCAGCTTTTGATTCGTAGACAAACCTCTTGTTATGGTCATAAACGACGATTTCATGGCAATAAAGACGGTCTTCTGCCAGATGCGCTAAAATCTGACCAAAGCCTTCATCATGTTTATTGTTGATAATTTTACTGATAACGTTGTAATCGTAGAGGCTGAAACAACCGGGGAGAACATTAATCCTGCCTGCCACATCACCCGCAGCCAGATTGATTAATGTCTGTGCCTGATAGTCGAAGCGCTGCCATTCCGTTAAGGTGAAACCAGAAAAGTCTGGCACTGCCGTCATATTCGATGCGACACCCGCTATATTTTCTTCTGATATTCTGTTTACCATTCGGTAAATAGTATCTCTCGCCGGGAGGCTGCCAGTATCCATATGGATAGTATAGTCATAACGTTTTGTTGCTTTGATGGCTTTATAGAATAGTTTGATGGAGTCTTGCTTACCTTTATTCTCGTCTTTGATTAAAGGAATTACGGACATGTTGTTGTTGTCGTAAGACTGACAACTCTGACAAGCTTTCCTGCTATCCCAGTCCAAAGGTTTGGAGGCAACGAAAAAACTGTCATTAAGATACCTCAGACTATTGTCAGCAAACATGTATCTGACAGTGGTTAACGTTTCAAGCGTCGCAGTATCAAAAAAATCACCGCCTGCCCTTTCCAACACGTCTTTATGGGCTGCTTCTCTGCCATCGAGAATCAAATAAATATCCAACTCAACACCAGCAAAATTGGCAGCGTATTGCGTGGTGATAATGCTGCTTAGCACAGCGTTTAATGACTCGTTGTAGTAGGTTAGACAGGCAGCAATTTTTGTCATACTCGTTTCAGGTCTTTCGTTATTGGATCAAACGCCTGGTCATGCCGAACCCATGGCTATGGCAGTTGTTGTGGAGATGCCGTTTTACTTATTGCCATGTAATCATGGCACAGGGTAGACGCGCTGCTTATGCTTTTTCGTCAGTTTACCAATAACCTTTTCCAGGAGCCTGTCGGACTTATGCTTTCGACCATAAAATTCAGTAGGGCGAGTCAGAATTTTCGATCAATTTGTCCGAATAGTTGACCTGTTTAAGCAAATTGATCGGAAATTCTGGCCGCGCTTTCTCGCGCTTTCTGGATTCTTCTCTGTGGGCCAGCTGTGATCAGCTGCGCGGCGGGATGGGTGCCAGCCAGTACAAAGACTATGTACTGGTGATGCTATTTATCAAATACGTGAGTGATAAATACGTGGGCAAAACATATGCGTCGATCACTGTGCCCGAAGGGGCCAGCTTTGGCGATATGGTGGCACTAAAGGGCAAAGCTACCATTGGCGATGACATCAACAAAAAAATCATCGAACCACTGGAAAAAGCCAACAAGCTCTCAGGCATGCCCGACTTTAATGACGACGACAAGCTCGGCAGTGGTAAAGAAAAGGTTAAAACCCTCACCAACCTGATTGCGATCTTTGAAACCAAACGGTTTTCTGACGCACGCTACACTGTCAATGTTGATGAAGCACGTTTGGAGGCTTTACAACAGGGGCATTCATTTAACGAAACCCTTACAGGAAGATTAAGCCTGCATGGGAAACATGTTCCTGTTAATGCTAACGTCAAAGTCACCCGACTCAATGACGGAAGTATAAGTGTTATAACAATTGATCCGGTACTGATCAGTGCTGCTGACTTCGAGCTGGTTGAGGGAATAAATAAGCTGCGAGAACTCGCAGGGTTAAAAAGTATCAGCTACGCAGTGCCTGTGACGTTTTCTGTGGTCTTCAAATAAAAAGAGGTAGAAACCTGTGAACTCACGAGAAAACTGACTCAGTCACTTGAGGTAGTCGTGGGGTTGGCTTTCTGAAGCGGTACAAGGTATCTCTCGTTAAAGCAGCTTCTACCCCGGATATTTCATAAACATGCGCCTGGCTTTGCTTGCTCCTTGCGGCTCTAAGGGAGTTTATGAAATATCCGGGCTACCTCAATCCTAACCCCGGTGTTGCGCCTGCCAAAGAAAGAGGTAGCTTGTCAGAGCCAACGCTGGATCGGTTTTTTGAAGAGCAGCTCTCCATTCTATTTTGTGCCATCTCCGCACGCCCTCGTATGGATTTATCTCAACAGAAAAATCAACCATAGTTCACTGGAAAGCACAGGAAATACATCTGTATGAGGGACAGTTGTAACGCACCAAGAAAATTATACGTCAAATGTCTATTCTTAAAGACATGCATGATTATAATCCTGAAATAAAACGACATTTATCTTTTAAATAAATTATTTCACTTTTTTTACAGAAAAGCCCAGAAATTATAACACCTGCCAATCATCTGTTTATATTTTTCACCACTTATCGGTTTTCCACCGTTTTTGTGGATAATCCATTGGAAAAATAACTGAAGCCTTAAAAAATACCTATAAAAATAGTGCAAATGTTATTTTGCCTGTTTTTTATACGGTTTTTTTATGTCGCAGTAACAACTCTGGATTAACCCAGCAGAAATAGCCCTGTGGATGCACGTGAATATAGTTGCGGAAGCAAAGAAAAGTACGATATCTCATCACTTGATTTTATGTTCTAATTAGATTTTATCTCTAAAAAATAACAGATATTTATACTATTCCACTAAAATTGGAACAACTGTCTCTGATAGTACTATTTTCAGACAATGACCCATTTTTATAAAATATCCCTATTCTACCAACCCGGTAAGTTTGAAAAATCAATACCTGTAATAAGTCAATTGTCGTTAAAATTGTGCGATTATTTATAATTATCACAATATATGCTCTGCTTGTGGATAACTTATTGGATAACTCATAAAAGATGATAAAAAAAAGCCCCTAAAAAGGCAGATTGCTAGTGGTTGATTTTCAGCCATAGTCTATTCACTGCAATGGTAAAAATGCTTTTATTGCCAAATATTTGCCATATAAAAGACATTAATCGTTTGTATGGCAAAATAAAGACAACAGTTGACAAATAATATTTCAAGTGCTTTTGCCTTTACAAATTCGCTGAAAATCACCAGGCTTTACCGCTTTTTCGCGTGAATGAAAAATTCCTTATTCCCATCCCCTCCTTGAATCGGGCTATCAAACCAGGCGGATACCAATAATCCTTGTGAACGGCAAAAATCGATAACTGAAACCTTCACCTTTAAGTAAAGGCGCTTGTCCCTGACAATGCCTCCCTTGCCAAGACCAGCCTGACCCACTTCAAACTGGGGTTTCACCAGAGTGATCAAATGACCGCCACTTTTTATCAGGGGCACCAGAGAGGGCAGAATTTTCGTTTGTGATATGAACGACACATCCATTACCGCCAGGTCAAACCCTGGCCCATTTGCGTGGTTAAGTAACTGCTCATGGGGTAAATCACGGGCATTCATTCCTTCATAGCAGACAACACGACTGTCCTGCCGCAGTGGCATCACCAGTTGGTCGTGGCCCACCTCAACACCGACAACACTCGCAGCACCCGCCTGTAAAGCGCAATCGGTAAAACCGCCCGTAGACTGTCCCACATCCAAAACAGTCATCCCATCAAGACAAAGCCCAGTGGTCTCAAGGGCACCCGCCAGCTTTAAGCCTCCCCTTGATACATAGCGATCTGTTTCACCACGGGAGGTTTCAATATCAACGGTATAGGGGTATTTCTGACTTGGCTTGGCAGGTGTTTCCCAGCGCCCCCCTACTTTAACGTTCACTCGCCCTTCTGAAAGTAACCGTTGCGCTTGTGTCCGGGATACCGCACACCCCTTTTCTACCAACAGTCGATCAATTCGTTCCATCATCAACCCGTCACTTATTTCTCTTGAGCAACATGGACTTGAGCAAATGTACGCCAAAGCAATGTTAGTCCGGCCAAATATTGCCTATTAAGTATACCCATCGCTTTTCAGGATGCTACTATGTTGCCAGCTTTTGCTCATGCTGATCACCGAGTATTTGAGGCTCCTGACATCTCGAAAGGTGATGGATATACATTTGCTCAATAGTCCTTAACACCCTGTGTATGAAAGAGTCGTGAGTTAATTTCAGACTATCAGACTAAAAGGTGATTGAATTATGAACCAAAAGGATTCTGATCTGCACATGGCAGCACTGCGCGGACAGTTAGAGAATGTAAAATATTTTTTATCAGAGGGGGCAGACATTAATAGTCGTGATCTAAGTGATATGACGCCTTTGATGAAAGCGACCATTTGTGGATGTGAAGACATTGTCGATTGCCTGGTTGAAGCTGGTGCAAACCTTAACCTGGTTGACGCCTTCGGGAAGACCGCATTGATAACAGCAATAAGAACTGAATTCGCACAATCCAGTAAAAAAGTGGTCATTGTTTTCACGCTGCTTCGTGCAGGCGCAAACCCGAATATAGGGGCAGAGCGTACTGAGATGTATTCTTGTAGGTGCCCTGAGTTTGGGGAAAATATTTTCACGTGTGTTGGTGAAGCTGCCAAAGCTGGAGAGCTTGATATTGCCAAAATATGCCTGAGTTTCGGTGCCAGACCACTCTCCGCCAGCAAGGCCCAGTATGGCCGTAAAGTCTCTGAGGAGACAAAAGCCGCATTCGGGGTGCTGCTTGGTAAACCCGCGCCCTTGGAAAGCCAGGTCATCCGATTTATCAGGGACTATGTGAGCAAGGACAATATTGCAAAACTGCCTGTCCCCCCAGTGATGCTAAAAAAATGCTTTGGCCTCTCGAGTCAATAATACCAAGCCTTTGCTAATTAACGTGAGTTCGATGAATTAAACAGTCAACGACGATGTTACTGACTCTGGATGTATTCCAGTACACAATGGCGTTGGATACCAGACTTAAAGCACTGGCTTTGTTCTTGATTTCAGGGTAATCACCGATGGTGAACTCCCCCTGGTTGGCAAAGAAAATCCAACGCGGAAGTTTGTGCCGGTACCCGCCTATGTTGAGTTGGAGCTGAACAATACGTCGCAGGTCGTTGTCAGTGATATAGCGCAGGATGTATTCCGTTTTAATGATCCTGCCCAAGTTGGTGAATGCCTCAGCCAGCCGGTCAGAAGGAAATCTGTTGGTCAGGTTGTGACTACTACAAATAAACTAATCAAAGACACAGTGCTCTCTTCACTGACGACCTGTTTTGGCTTACAAAGTCTAGATTAGTGAGGGGGTTCTGTGTCTCATTTCACTCGTCGAACTCACGTTACTCAGCTCATCAATACTTTCCCGACAACCGTTATGCGGCGCAGAACCTCCAACTACCCTACAGGATTACCTCCATAAGAAAGGCTGCGCAAGGCAGCCTTTCCAAAGGGTGACAAGATAGCGTGTCGGTTAATTACGCTTCACCAAAGTTCAACGCTTCAGACAGCGCCTGTTCTACTTCAGAAGCAGAAACTTTTGCAGGTGTCTCGAACTCAACCTCTTCACGACCTTTACGACGTTCATTGTGGTATGTCAGACCCGTACCCGCTGGAATCAGTCGACCTACCACCACGTTTTCTTTCAAGCCTCGCAGGTGATCACGCTTGCCGGTGACAGCCGCTTCTGTCAGAACCCGCGTTGTTTCCTGGAACGATGCCGCAGAAATAAAGGATTCTGTTGCCAGAGAAGCTTTGGTAATACCCAGCAGGACGCGTTCAAACTTGGCAGGGAACTGGTCATTGGTTTTAAGACGCTCGTTCTCTTCCTGTACACGCGTCAGCTCAGTCTGCTCACCTTTGATAAAGGTAGAGTCACCGGTGTCTGTAATCTCGATTTTGCGCAACATCTGACGAAGGATCGTTTCAATGTGCTTGTCGTTGATTTTAACACCCTGCAGACGGTATACGTCTTGAATCTCATTCACCACGTAACGAGCCAGCTCACCCACACCGAGCAGACGCAGAATGTCATGGGGGTTGGTCGGCCCGTCAGAGATAACCTCGCCTTTGGTAACCTGCTCACCTTCAAACACGTTCAGGTGACGCCACTTGGGAATCAGCTCCTCATGGGGGTCACTGCCATCGTTTGGTGTAATGACCAGACGCTTCTTGCCTTTGGTTTCCTTACCAAAACCAATAGTACCGGTGATTTCCGCAAGAATGGAATGCTCTTTTGGCTTACGTGCTTCAAACAGGTCGGCCACCCGTGGCAGACCCCCGGTGATATCCCGGTTGCCACTGGACTGCTGAGGAATACGGGCAATAACGTCACCCACTTCCACAGCCTTGCCATCGGTCAGAGTAACAATCGCATTAGCAGGCAGGAAGTACTGAGCGGGCACATCCGTATTCGGCAACTTCAGTTCTTTACCATTGGCATCAAACAGTTGAATAGTCGGGCGGACATCCTTACCGGCAGACGGACGGTCTTTTGGATCCATGACTTCAATGTTAGAAAGGCCCGTTAACTCGTCAGTCTGGGTTTTCACCGTCAGACCTTCTTCCATACCGATAAACTTGGCAGTACCGGCCATTTCAGTCACGATGGGGTGCGTGTGAGGGTCCCACTTGGCGACAATATCGCCACCTTTGACTTCATCACCATCTTTCACAGAAAGAACGGCACCGTAAGATAGCTTGTAGCGCTCACGTTCACGGCCAAACTCGTCAACCAGTGCCAGTTGGCCGGAACGACTCACCGCAACCAGGTTGCCGTCTTTGCGCTCAACGAACTTCAGGTTTTGCAACTTCACCAAGCCGCTGTTTTTCACAACAACGCTGTCCTGGGCAGAGGCTCTCGATGCCGCGCCACCGATGTGGAAAGTACGCATGGTCAACTGAGTA
The DNA here is from genome assembly GCF_031528575.1 of Candidatus Sororendozoicomonas aggregata. NCBI lineage: Bacteria > Pseudomonadati > Pseudomonadota > Gammaproteobacteria > Oceanospirillales > Endozoicomonadaceae > Candidatus Sororendozoicomonas > Candidatus Sororendozoicomonas aggregata. Next base: position 18,773 of record NZ_JAVLSP010000039.1, on the reverse strand, counting down.
CCTGGCTCACCGATGGATTGTGCCGCGATAACACCCACCGCTTCACCCTGGTTAACCAGGTGTCCGCGACCCAAGTCACGACCGTAGCATTTGGCACAGATGCCGTGGCGCACTTCACAGCTGATGGGTGAACGGACTTTCACCTCATCAACATTCATCTGCTCAAGGCGTTGTACCCACTGCTCATCAATGAGCGTCCCCGCAGGCACAGCGATATCTTGTTCAGAACCAGGCTTGATCACATCCTCAGCCACCACACGACCGAGAATACGTTCACCCAGAGGTTCAACAACATCACCCCCTTCAATATGCGGTGTCATCACCAGACCGTTACTGGTACCACAATCTTCTTCGGTTACTACCAGATCCTGGGCAACATCCACCAGACGACGGGTCAGGTAACCAGAGTTTGCGGTCTTCAGCGCGGTATCAGCCAGACCTTTCCGCGCGCCGTGGGTGGAGATGAAGTACTCCAGTACGCTCAAACCTTCACGGAAGTTCGCGATAATCGGCGTTTCCATGATAGAGCCATCTGGCTTGGCCATCAGACCACGCATACCTGCCAACTGGCGAATCTGTGCCGCACTTCCCCGCGCCCCGGAGTCGGCCATGATGTAGACGCTGTTGAAGGACTCCTGCTCTTCCTCGTTACCTTCACGGTTGATGACCGTGTCACTTTTGAGGTTGTCCATCATGCGCTTGGCGAGAATTTCGTTGGCACGCGACCAGATGTCGATGACCTTGTTATACTTCTCGCCCTGAGTGACCAGGCCGGAGGCGTACTGGTTTTCAATTTCGCGCACTTCCGCCTTAGCGTCTTCAATGATGCGAGACTTGTCTTCAGGGATAACAAAGTCGTTAACGCCGATGGATGCACCAGAGAGCGTTGCGTAGTTGAAGCCCAGGTACATCATCTGGTCAGCAAAAATAACGGTTTCTTTCAGGCCCACATTGCGGTAACAGGTGTTCAGCAGTCGAGAGATGGACTTCTTCTTCATTGACTGGTTGACCAGGGAGAAGGGCAGGCCGTCAGGCACAATGTCCCACAGGATAACACGACCCACTGTCGTTTCCGCCAGGAAGGTACGGTTTTCCACCTCGTCTTTGTCATTTCTGACACTTTCGCTCACACGCACTTTCACCCGTGCGTGCAGCTCCGCGGTTTGTGTGCGATAGGCGCGGATGACTTCTTTGGTGTCAGCAAAGATCATGCCTTCGCCCTTCGCATTAATGCGATCACGGGTAATGTAGTATAAACCGAGTACGACATCGTGGGAGGGCACGATAATTGGCTCACCATTAGCCGGTGCCAGAATGTTGTTGGTGGACATCATCAGGGCACGGGCTTCAAGCTGAGCTTCCACCGTCAGCGGTACGTGCACCGCCATCTGGTCACCATCGAAGTCGGCGTTATAGGCCGCGCAAACCAGTGGGTGCAACTGAATGGCTTTACCTTCGATCAGAACCGGCTCGAATGCCTGGATACCCAAACGGTGCAGTGTTGGCGCGCGGTTCAGCATGACCGGGTGTTCGCGGATAACGTCCGCCAGCACGTCCCATACTTCCGGTGTTTCGCGCTCCACCATCTTCTTGGCCGCTTTGATGGTAGTGGCCAGACCTTTAGCTTCAAGCTTGCCGAAAATAAAGGGCTTGAACAGCTCCAGCGCCATCTTCTTGGGCAGACCACACTGGTGCAGGCGCAGGGTAGGGCCAACGGTAATAACAGAGCGGCCAGAATAATCAACACGCTTACCGAGCAGGTTCTGACGGAAACGCCCCTGCTTACCTTTGATCATATCCGCCAATGATTTCAACGGACGCTTGTTAGACCCGGTAATGGCACGGCCACGACGACCGTTATCGAGCAACGCATCCACAGACTCCTGAAGCATCCGCTTTTCGTTACGCACGATGATGTCAGGCGCGTTCAGATCGAGCAAACGCTTGAGACGGTTGTTACGGTTGATCACCCGACGGTACAGATCGTTCAGGTCTGACGTGGCAAAACGGCCACCGTCCAGGGGCACCAGAGGACGCAGGTCAGGTGGCAGAACCGGCAGAACGCTCATTACCATCCACTCAGGGTTGTTGCCTGAGTTATAGAAAGCCTCAACCAGCTTCAGACGTTTGGTCAGCTTTTTCAGTTTGGTTTCAGAGTTGGTCTGCGGAATCTCTTCACGCAGGCTATTCACCTCGTCTTCAAGGTCAATATCGGCCAGAAGCGCTTTCACGGCCTCAGCGCCCATACGGGCGTCAAAGTCATCACCAAACTCTTCCAGCGCTTCGTAGTAATGCTCATCAGACAACAACTGGCCCTTGTCCAGCGTGGTCATGCCCGGATCGATAACGACGTAGGACTCAAAATACAACACACGTTCAATATCACGCAGCGTCATATCAAGCAGCAAGCCAATTCGACTTGGCAGGGACTTCAGAAACCAGATGTGCGCTACCGGGCTGGCCAGTTCGATGTGACCCATACGGTCACGACGGACTTTTGCCAGGGCCACTTCAACACCACATTTTTCGCAGATAACACCACGATGCTTCAGGCGCTTGTATTTTCCGCATAGGCATTCGTAGTCTTTTACCGGACCAAAGATTTTGGCACAGAACAGACCATCACGCTCAGGCTTGAAAGTCCGGTAGTTAATGGTTTCTGGCTTTTTGACTTCACCAAAAGACCAGGATCGCACCATTTCTGGTGACGCCAGGCCGATCCGAATAACGTCGAAATCGTCGGTATGACCCTGTGTCTTGAGCAGGTTAAGCAAGTCTTTCAAGATCGTCTCTCCTCAAGGGGCACAAGCAGCCCGCAGGCTGCCTTTGCCACATGCTTCGTTATTCGGTGTCCAGTTCGATATCAATGCCCAGGGAGCGGATTTCTTTCAACAGTACGTTGAATGATTCCGGCATTCCGGCTTCCATACGGTAATCGCCATCCACGATGTTTTTGTACATCTTGGTACGACCAGCCACGTCATCGGACTTCACTGTCAGCATTTCTTGCAGGGTGTAAGCGGCACCGTATGCTTCCAGTGCCCAGACCTCCATCTCACCAAAACGCTGACCACCGAATTGGGCCTTACCACCCAAAGGCTGCTGAGTCACCAGAGAGTAGGAGCCTGTGGAACGAGCGTGCATCTTGTCGTCCACCAGGTGGTTCAATTTCAGCATGTACATGTAGCCCACGGTAACCGGACGATCAAACTTGTCGCCGGTACGCCCATCAAACAGGTCGAACTGACCCGTATCACTGATGTCCGCCAGTTTCAGCAAACGCTTGATTTCGGTTTCCTTGGCGCCGTCAAAAACAGCCGTCGCCATAGGCACGCCACCCCGAAGGTTTTTCGCCAGCTCTACCACTTCTGAATCATTGAACGTTTCCAGTTCAACGCGACTGCGACCAGGAATGCCGTTGTAGACCTCATCAAGGAATTTACGCAGCTCGGTAATGCCTTTTTGCGCTTCCAGCATGTTATTAATCTTGATACCCAGCCCGTGTGCTGCCGCACCGAGGTGAGTCTCCAGAATTTGACCCACGTTCATTCGCGACGGCACACCCAGCGGGTTCAAAACGATATCCACAGGATTACCCTGATCGTCGTGGGGCATGTCTTCCACCGGCATAATCCGGGAGATAACACCCTTGTTACCGTGGCGACCGGCCATCTTGTCACCGGGCTGGATGCGACGCTTGATAGCCAGGTAAACCTTGACAATTTTCAGCACGCCCGGTGCCATGTCATCACCGGTCTGCAGTTTTTTCTTCTTGTCTTCAAAGCGCTCATCCAGTTGAGCAAGACGTTCTTTTAGCTGCTCGCGGGACAAGTCCAGAGTCTCGTTCAGCGCTTCGTCGGACATGGACAGCTTGAACCACTGCTCATGTTCGAGGCCATTAAGGATTTCATCAGTGATGACGTCACCCTTCTTCAGACCAGGGCCACGGTCAACGCTTTGGCCACGCAGGGATTCACGCAGACGGGCAAAGGTATCGTCCTCGACAATACGGAACTCTTCGTTCAGGTCTTTACGGTACTCATCCAACTGGGCTTTTTCGATAGACTGTGCTCGAGAATCTTTCTCAACGCCGTCACGGGTGAACACCTGTACGTCAATAACGGTTCCCTTCACGCCGGTAGGGACGCGCTGGGAAGTGTCCTTAACATCAGAGGCCTTTTCGCCGAAGATGGCCCGCAGCAGTTTCTCTTCTGGCGTTAGCTGGGTCTCCCCCTTCGGTGTTACCTTACCCACCAGAATATCACCGGCAACGACTTCAGCACCCACGTAAACGATACCGGCACTGTCCAGTTTGTTCAGGGCCGACTCACCCACATTTGGAATATCACCACTGATTTCTTCCGGTCCGAGCTTGGTATCACGCGCCACACAGGTCACTTCCTGAATGTGTATAGAGGTGAAACGGTCTTCTTGAACCACACGCTCGGAAATAAGGATGGAATCCTCAAAGTTGTAACCGTTCCAGGGCATGAACGCCACGCGCATGTTCTGACCAAGTGCCAGCTCACCCAAATCCACAGACGGCCCGTCGGCCAGGATATCACCGCTGGCAACCACTTCTCCGGCTTTCACCAGGGAACGCTGGTTAATACAGGTATTCTGATTAGAACGGGTGTACTTAATCAGGTTGTAGATATCCACGCCGGCTTCGCCTGGCTGAACCTCGTCATCGTTCACGCGGATAACGATACGACCGGCATCCACAGTATCAACCAGACCACCACGGCGGGCAACCACACAGACACCGGAGTCAGCGGCGACGTTCCGCTCCATACCGGTACCCACCAATGGCTTGTCAGCACGCAGCGTGGGTACAGCCTGACGTTGCATGTTCGACCCCATCAAGGCACGGTTCGCATCGTCGTGCTCAAGGAAAGGAATCAGAGACGCCGCGACAGAAACCATCTGCTTGGTGGATACGTCCATATACTGAACTTTGTCCGGACTCATCAGCGTGGATTCATTACGATGACGTACGTTAACCAGCTCGTCTTTCAGCCGCATATTTTCGTCAACGGCGGCAGAAGCCTGCGCGATAACAAACTCTCCTTCTTCGATAGCGGAGAGGTAAGATACCTCATCGGTCACCTTGCCATCGACAACCTTGCGATAAGGCGATTCTAAAAAGCCGTAGTCGTTGGTTCGCGCGTAGGTTGCCAGGGAGTTTATCAATCCGATGTTTGGCCCTTCAGGGGTTTCGATGGGGCAGACACGACCATAGTGGGTTGTGTGTACGTCCCGCACCTCAAAGCCAGCACGCTCACGGGTCAGACCACCTGGACCCAAAGCAGACACGCGGCGCTTGTGCGTGATTTCTGACAGAGGGTTATTCTGGTCCATAAACTGGGACAACTGGCTGGAACCGAAAAATTCCTTGATGGCAGCAGCAACCGGCTTGGCATTGATCAGATCCTGTGGCATGTAGCCTTCAGATTCTGCCTGGCTCAGACGCTCTTTAACGGCGCGCTCAACACGTACCAGGCCAACACGGAACTGGTTTTCAGCCATTTCACCCACAGAGCGAACACGGCGGTTACCCAAGTGGTCAATGTCATCACAGATACCCACACCATTTCGGATACTGACCAGGACTTTAAGCACATCAACGATGTCATTGTTATCAAGTACACCGGAACCGGTATCTTCATTACGACCCAGGCGGCGGTTAAACTTCATCCGGCCCACAGCAGACAGATCGTAGCGTTCGGTGGAGAAGAACAGGTTTTGGAACAGAGCTTCGGCGGCTTCCTGTGTGGGTGGCTCACCGGGGCGCATCATGCGGTAAATTTCAACCAGCGCTTCGCCACGGCTCGTTGTGGTGTCAGTCCGCAATGTATCGGAAATATAAGAGCCACAATCCAGTTCGTTAACGTACAGGGTATCAACACATTTGATACCAGCTCCCAGCAATTTCTCGTAAACTTCTCGTGTGATTTCAGTGTTGCAGTCAGCAACGATTTCACCCGTCGTTTTATTAACGACATTTTTAGCCAGTACACGCCCGTATATATACTCAACAGGTGGGTTCAGGGTTTCAATTTTTGCTTTTTGCAGCTGTCGGATATGACGGGCAGTCACACGGCTACCTTGCTTGACAATAACCTGGCCTTCACTGTCAGCAATGTCAAAGCTCGCCACTTCGCCACGCAGACGCTCAGGCACCAGCTTTGTGCTGACAGTGTCATCGTCAATGGTGAAGTTAACCGTGTCAAAAAACGTGTCAAGAATGTCTTCATTAGACATATCGATGGCACGCAGCAAAATAGTTGCGGGCAATTTGCGCCGACGGTCAATCCGCACGAACAACAAGTCTTTCGGGTCAAACTCAAAGTCCAGCCAGGAGCCACGGTAAGGAATCACTCGGGCAGAGTAGAGTAATTTTCCGGAAGAGTGTGTTTTACCCCTGTCATTATCAAAGAATACACCGGGTGAACGGTGTAACTGGGAGACAATAACACGCTCAGTGCCATTAATGACAAAAGTACCGTTTTCAGTCATGAGCGGAATTTCGCCCATGTAAACTTCCTGTTCTTTAATATCTTTAATTGCTTTATTCGCAGCGTCCTTATCGTAGATAATGAGACGAACCTTGACGCGCAGAGGGACTGCGTAAGTCACCCCCCTTAGCTGGCATTCCTTTACATCAAAGGCAGGATTGCCCAGCCTGTAACTCACGTACTCCAAAGCAGCATTGCCAGAATAACTGACAATCGGGAAAACAGACTTGAACGCGGCATGCAGTCCAACATCTTCCCGAGCAGCGGGCTCCTTGCCTGATTGCAACAGCTTATGGTACGAATCAAGCTGAATCGCGAGAAGGTACGGCACGTTCATGACATGCGGCAGCTTGCCGAAGTCCTTCCGGATTCGTTTTTTCTCTGTATACGAGTATGCCATCAGCGTTCCCCAGCTTGGTCACCTCATTTGGCAACAGACCACCTGGTCTGGCCGTCAAGGTATTGAGGGCGGGCGGCCCCCGTAGTTAACCAAATAGTTTCGATGCGTTGAGGCTCTCAAGAAGCTGTTCACAGTCTTTTGTGAGCTGCAACCGCCGACAAAAGCTGCCTGTTTTCCTATTTTCCTGGTAACCAGCATCACTGGACTCCTCAGAAAATCGAAAAACAGGCAGCTTTTGTCATCAGTTTCGCTTTTCACAAAAGATCATAAACAGCTTCAAAGAAGAACCTGCTCTGACAGGGCAACTACAGTGCCACTGCCAAAATGTCGTGCGGCGCCAACAGGCACCTTGTTGACCATAAACTCAGCCAACCAACCTACTAAAAAGTAGCATGAAGATGTTAGAAATCGATATAAGATACATTTACAGTGGGACTGCACGAACAGACTCACCTTTTGCACAGGGTTCCACGAGGTGAAGCCGCTATTCTTATACACAGTTTTCATAACAACCACACAGGAAGCAGTCAGTAGACTTAAGTCTGTGGTTAACGCAGCCACCTATGATGGCCTGCGCCAGACTCCAATACCCGTTGAGATATTGAAATCTCATACTCCGTTGGGGGAGTAATGCCCCAAAGCACTGTATGCTGAGAGGGCTTATAGATAGCTGTTGCATGGGCTGAATCGCCTAGACAACAGCCAAATACAACGTTTGCCAGATGAAAGACATAAAATATGCCATCTGAAAGCGATACAGCTCATACAACGGAAAAAGGCCGGCACCCTAAAAGTACCAGCCACCTGAGACTATTATGCTATAGGCTCGGGATTATGCAACGTTTTCGCAGAAATTACTTGATTTCTACGGAAGCGCCAGCTTCTTCCAGCTGCTTTTTCAGCTCTTCAGCTTCTTCTTTAGTCACACCCTCTTTCAGAGGAGCAGGAGCGCCGTCTACAACGCCTTTAGCTTCTTTCAGACCCAAGCCAGTAGCACTACGCACTACTTTAATGACGTTAACTTTCTTGTCGCCAGCAGAAGTCAGAATGACATCAAACTCAGTCTGTTCTTCAACAGCGGCAACTTCACCAGCAGCAGGAGCAGCAGGAGCAGCGGCAGCAGCGGCAGAAACACCGAATTTTTCTTCCATTGCTGAAACCAGTTCAACAACATCCATTACACTCATTTCAGCAATTGCATTGAGGATATCGTCTTTAGACAGAGCCATTTCTAAGTCTCCGAAAATCTATGTTTGGGTTTACCAAAAATCTTTTAATAAAGAGAAGAGCAACACAATGAACGCAGCAACTTATGCTGCGTTTTTCTTCTCTTCGGCAACAGCTGCCACGGCACGGGTAACAGAAGCAGGGAACTCGTTCAGAGTCCTGGCCAGCTTGGTTACTGGTGCAATCATGACACTCATCAGCATTGCGCGAGCCTGATCCAGTGTTGGCATCTTGGCCAGAACATCAATCTGTTCTGCCCCCATTACCTGCCCACTGATGGACAGCGCCTTCACTTCCAGTTCTTTGTTCTCTTTAGAGAAGTCCTTTATCAGGCGCGCTGCGGCACCCGGATCTTCCTGAGAGAAGGCCAGAACGGTAGGACCCACCAAAGACTCCTGCAGGCACTCAAAATCAGTGCCATCAACAGCGCGACGAGCCAGTGTGTTACGTACAACCTTCAGGTATACGTCAGCATCACGAGCCTGCTTGCGCAGAGCGGTCATTTGACCTACAGAAAGACCACGGTAATCCGCGATAACAGCCGAAAGAGCGCCTTGAGCAGCCTCGTTGACCTCAGCGACAATCGCCTTCTTGTCTTCGAGTCCTAACGCCATTGGCTTTACTCCAAATTTTTGAACTTACACTCATTACCTTTCAAAGTAAGGTATTGAGCACGCTAATACGGTGAAGGGCCGGAATGCGAAATTTACTTCGTCAATCCATTCCACCGTCTACGCAGGGGATTAAGCTTACCGGAACCTGCCAAAGACATACTTCATATTAAGAAGATAGTACGGTTAGCGCCTGCGATCTTTGACGGCCTCTGCCTTGGCAAAGACCCCAAAGTTCGTTCCAGGAGCCTGTCGGACTTAAGACAATAGCATAAGTCCGACAGGCTCCCAGCCTTGTGCAAAAGCACAACGCCGAATGCTTTATATGTCCAAAGAGGACATATCAACAGTAATACCCGGTCCCATAGTAGAGGACAGAGTCACTTTCTTCATGTAGACGCCTTTGCTGGAAGAAGGCTTCAGCTTCTTAAGGTCAGTCATCAGGGCTTCTACATTCTGCTTAAGGGCAGTGGCATCAAAGTCGATCTTGCCAACGCCGGCATGGATAATGCCATTTTTGTCCGTGCGGAAACGAACCTGACCGGCTTTAGCATTCTTAACGGCTTCAGCCACGTTAGGGGTGACAGTACCCACTTTAGGGTTTGGCATCAGACCGCGCGGACCTAAAATCTGACCCAGCTGACCAACAACACGCATGGCATCAGGAGAGGCAATAACCACGTCGAAATTGAGCTCACCCCCTTTAACCTGAGCAGCCAGGTCGTCCATACCAATCACATCAGCACCTGCTTCTTTAGCCGCTTCAGCATTGGCGCCCTGGGTAAAGACAGCAACACGAACGTCTTTACCCGTACCGTTTGGTAGAACGGTGGAGCCACGGACAACCTGGTCGGATTTACGCGGATCAACACCCAGGTTTACAGCAACCTCAATGGACTCCTTGAACTTAACGCTGGAGACTTCCTGCAGCAGCTTGGCGGCATCTTCGAAAGGGTAAGATTTATTCGCTTCTACCTTTTCAGCAATTTTCTTTGCCCGCTTGGATAGTTTTGCCATCTTACACACCCTCCACGTTCAGGCCCATGGACCGGGCGGAACCTGCGATAGTTCGGATGGCAGCGTCTTCGTTTGCTGCGGTCAGGTCAGGTTCCTTAATCTTGGCGATTTCCAGCAACTGCTCACGGTTGACGGTACCCACTTTTTCAGTGTTAGGACGACCGGATCCTTTCTTCAGCTTCACTGCTTTTTTCAGCAGCACAGAGGCTGGAGGCGTTTTGGTTTCAAAGGTGAAACTGCGGTCACTGTATACGGTGATAACAACCGGAATTGGCATGCCGGCGTCCATGCTTTGAGTTTTAGCATTGAACGCTTTGCAGAACTCCATAATGTTGACACCGTGCTGACCCAGTGCCGGGCCAACAGGTGGGGAGGGGTTTGCCTTGCCCGCAGGCACTTGCAGCTTAATATAAGCTTCGACTTTCTTAGCCATGGTTGCTACCTATTTGGGTCAACGCCTTAACAGCAAACTGTTTTAGCTCCCCATTTTCAGATAAAAACCCTGAGCCACGCATGCGGCTCAGGGGTTAACAGTTAAATAAATCGTTTTGTTGCGATCAGGCTTTCTCGACCTGAGCAAAGTCCAGTTCGACGGGCGTAGACCGACCGAAGATCATGACGGCTACATGAAGGCGGCTCTTCTCGTAGTTAACCACCTCAACCACGCCGTTAAAGTCAGCAAAGGGACCTTCAATAACACGAACCATCTCACCTGGCTCAAACAACGTCTTCGGACGGGGTTTATCAACGCCCTCATGAACACGCTGCAAAATAGCATCCGCCTCTTTTTCGGTAATAGGTGCGGGCTTATCCGCCGTGCCACCAATAAAACCCATTACCCGTGGCGTATCTTTAATAAGATGCCAGCTGTCATCGTTCATTTCCATCTGGACTAATACATAGCCGGGAAAGAACTTTCTCTCACTTTTTCGCTTTTGGCCGTTCCTGATCTCCACCACCTCTTCGGTGGGCACCAAAATTTCACCAAAGAACTCTTCCATGCCATGAAGGGCTACCCGATCTTGAAGAGACCGCATCACCTGCTTTTCATAGCCGGAATAAGCATGAACCACATACCAACGCTTCGCCATGTGTTGTCCTTATCCTATAAGACTGCTGATAATCCAGCCTAGCAGAGAATCAAGCGCCCATAAAATAAGCCCCATCACCAGAACAACAGCAACCACAATCAGTGTGGTCTGAGCAGTCTCTTGGCGAGTTGGCCAGACGACTTTTCGGATTTCTATTTTGGCCTCTTTCACCAGGGTCCACAGCGTACGCCCTTTGAGGGTTTGCAGCGCAATAAAGCCCGCTATCACAGTCAGGATCAACAGCCCCACTACACGATAGAGCAGCGGCTCTCCCGAAAAGTACACATTACCGGATACGCCAACACCCACGAGCACCAGAACGATGAGCCACTTAAGCCCATCCATACGGTTCGCGGTTTCGGTTTCTGATTTTCCACTCATCAGCTTGATTGTCTCTATCTAAGCAAAAGCCTGATACAGGTATGGCAGGCCAGGAGGGAATCGAACCCCCAACCCCCGGTTTTGGAGACCGGTGCTCTACCAATTGAACTACTGGCCTGTATCTTTAAAAATATCTTTGAGTCACCGGGCAACATCAACCCACAATAACTCACAATGACCGGAAATCTTATTATTTACCCGATCGTATTACAAGGGTTTAACCACAGAAAGGAAAAAAAACCCTTTACTTGTCATGGAGCTCATAACCGGATTTGAACCGGTGACCTCATCCTTACCAAGGATGCGCTCTACCAACTGAGCTATATGAGCGACATAAATGGAGCGGGTAGCGGGAATCGAACCCGCATCATTAGCTTGGAAGGCTAAGGTTCTACCGTTGAACTATACCCGCATGAACGCTACGCAAATCTGTATCAGAAAATCGCCGGGTTATATTTTTCCGCACAGAATAAATATGGTGGTGGGGGCTGGATTCGAACCAGCGAAGCTTTCGCGTCAGATTTACAGTCTGATCCCTTTGGCCACTCGGGAACCCCACCAAATGCTGCGCCATTGTATGACCAAACTTGCCAATGTCAAGACTGTTCGATCAATCTCTTTAACAAGAAGATAGTCAGCGATCAGCATTGAAGCGCGAGCTGTATACTAGAGAAACCTACTGCCTGATGCAATCATTTTTCGTGTTTTTATAACGCTTTCTTTGTTATTTAAACACCAAATCGACTGCAAAACGTCATGTGACGTTTTTTAGTCGAAGGCCAGCGCCAGACCATCCATGACAATATCCTTATAAAGTGCGCAGTTTACATCGATACAGGCCTCTATCTGCTCAGCATCGCCACCAGCGAGCAGCACCACAGGGTCATCATAGCGTCGCGCTTGTTTATCAATGAGAGCAGCGGCCATGACCAGAACGCCACGCCCGATACACTCCTGCGTGTTTTTGCCGAGGTTCCCATTTTTGGTGGCCTCATCCACCAGCGTAAGATCGGCCGTATTCATCTGCAAAGACTGTCGCATCATGCTGAGTCCTGGCACAATAAACCCACCGAGATGCCTTCCTTGTCCATCAACGATATCAAGCGTTAATGCTGTACCACAGTCCACAATAACTTTGACCCGCCCGGGATAGTAGTGATGAGCGGCCAGCATCGCCAGCCAGCGATCTACGCCCAGGCGTGACGCATCCTCATAAGCAATGCTTACTCCATGGCGAGATCTACAGGGTCGGGCAAACAGCATGGGAATACCTAGCCCATCAGAGATAATACTGCGCAACACTGTTTCCGTGCGGGTACCGGACACCAATGATACTCTTGCCAAATCAATCATGCCGAAACGGTCAAGTAATCGCGGTAAGCGCTCACGCCATGAATCACTTTTGAGCAGAAACCCTCCGCCACGCACTTGCCCGCTTTGCAAAACACGCCATTTAAGGCGCGTATTTCCCGCATCCAGCTCCAGCACATTCTCTTCCTTTGCTGTCACAGGACTGTTCTCATGATTCATTTGCATCCGCTTTTTCACACTTACTCAAGGAGACCTCTCCACCATGAAATACCTGACACCCCTGAGCCGTCTCAAGCACCAGCCCTCCCTGTTCACTGACACCTCGTACAATACCTGTGATTTTATTGCCAGAGACGTTAAGGGTGACTTGTTTTCCGACAAAGACGTCAACGGCATTCCACTGTTTTATAAAAGCCTTAAACCCTTGGTATCTGAATTTTTCAAGCATGGCGTACAGTGCGTTAATCAACGCGCTGACGAGGGTGTTTCGGCTGACCGGAGCTGAGCAGATGGTCTCAAGGTCAGTCACAGGCCGCGTGATCGCCTTCCCTTGAGACTGACTCAGTTTAACATTGATACCAATACCAATGACGACCTGACAATCTCCCATGGGGTCACCGTGTACTTCCAGCAGCACACCACACAGTTTACGCCCCTGCCATAAAATATCATTCGGCCACTTCAATCCAAGATTTCTGGCACCGCAATCCTCCAGCGCCTTCAGTACGGCCAGTCCCACTGCCAGGCTCAATCCTTCCAGTGATGCGGTACCATGACTGACCCGCCACAAAGCAGAAAGGCAAACAGTCGCCCCGAACGGGTTTGACCAGACCCCGCCACGCCGGCCACGCCCTTGTGTCTGGTATTCTGCGGTACAGATAGGCATACCCCTGGATGGCAGGCTTCTGGAAACGGCTTGCACCCAGTCATTCGTTGAGGTTGTCCATAAACAATGATGATAGGTGACAGCGTCGGCAACCTCCGCCTTGAGCTGCTGGACAACCTGTTGCTCATCCAGAAGCTCAATGCCCGGTGCCAGTCGATAGCCTTTCCCTCTGACTGACTCGATCTGTAGCCCTAGCCGCTCAAGGTTTTTTAACTGTTTCCATACTGCCGCACGGCTAACTCCTAGTTGCTCCCCAACATCTTCACCCGAGTGAAACCCGCCGTCAGATAGTAGTTTGAGCAATTGTTCCATTTGAAATACGCCACAGAAAAAGATAGATAAGGGTATTCATCAACGGTGGCAGTCTCAAACAAGACATGCCAGAAAGAAGAGCCACCTGGCAGCCCCCACTTAATCCATTGAGTTTTCCGGGTATTGCCAGATCGTTGGGTGAAAACGCGGACCTTATGGTGCCGCCTGCATGATGTTACAACCCGCGGCCCTGATAGCCGCAATACTCTCTTCACTAAAACGGCTATCTGTCACAATCATATCAAGCTCGCTCAGTGGACAGATGGTTTTCATGCTTCGGGCGCCGAATTTGCTGGAGTCCGCTAACAACACCTTCTTTGCGGTTCTGTCCATCATTTTACGTCGAATGTAGAAATGATCCGCTGAGGCTGTGGTTACACCATGATCCAGACTCCAACTGTTGGTGGCCAGAAAGGCAATATCCGCGTTAATGCTGTCGAGAAAACTCAAGGCGGTGACATCCGTATGGGCTTTGGTGATCGCGCTGACACTCCCTCCTGTGGCGTATACTTTGGCCGTGGACGAGTCAGACATCAGCAAGGCAATTTTCAAATCGGTCGTTATCACAGTGATCTTCATGCGCATCAACAACTTGGCTAGCGCTATCGTGCTTGTCCCCGCATCTAATAAGATAATCTGCCCATCTTTCACCAATTTTTGCGCTTCATAAGCAATGGATTTCTTTTCCTCTATATTGACTGCATTTTTCTTTTCATAGGGAATGTCTTCCATCAAAAAGCTTTTGGAGACAGCGCCTCCGTAGGTGACCCGAAGCTTGTCTTCCTGTTCTAACGTGCGGATGTCGCGGCGAATAGTCATTTGCGACACGTCGAAATTGAGCGCCATTTCTTCAATATTGGCGCACCCCTTTTCTTCAACATAAGTAAGAATATGCTCGCGGCGTTCGACGGGAAGCATGAAAATACCTCTTTAACAAACATGGCATCAGTGCTGGCATTGAGCACCGGTGCGCCTGAATCGTGGGTACACAGTATATGTCAGATCTAAAAATGTCCACATAGGTACGATCCAATAACGTCAACCTTTTATGGGAGGCTTACCGGGTTTTTCGATAGTACACCACTATCGTTATCATCTAATTTATTAATTTACCCGTTATGTTGCATTAGCGTAAATTACCAGGTTAATGCCGTTAAAATGGAAACTGGTTATGACTTCACATATTCAGGTGCGGGATTACATGCTGTACGATACACCCGTCGTAAAGCGTGAGATGCCATTAACCAAGGTGACAGAACTGCTTTGTAACAAAAACCTGCTCGGTGTGCCCGTTGTTGACGAAAATAAAAAGCTGGTGGGTTTTATATCAGAGCAAGACTGTATCGAAAAGCTGCTGACCAGCAGTTATCATTGTGATATGCCGCCTGTTGTCTCTGATGTTATGCGCTCGGAGGTGCTCACTCTAGCGCCAGGTGATGGCATTATTGAGCTGGCTGATTCCATGAAAAATAATAAACCTAAAATCTACCCGGTTGTTGAGGGTGGCAAGTTATTAGGCATTATTAATCGGACACAAGTCTTAAAGGCATTGACTGAAAACCTGCAAAAATGTCATATTCCCGTGTAATATCAACGGTTTTTTTAACCACCGCAAGCGCTGACAAACTGGACGACAGTGTATTATAGGCGACGAATAAATTCTGTTATGGCTAAGCGCAATGCACTGATGGCGTTTAGTCCCCTTTAAGCTGTATCGGAATTTCCAGGCAAGAAATCAGCTTTTTAAGTGTTTTTACGACAGTGTGTTTATATAATCAGGCAAAGTGTACTGCATGCGTTGTTGGGTAATTTAGCGACTGGTGTTTTTAGTTTCTGGTATCTACTATAGTTAATTTTCTAATGGGTCTTTCTGGCTGAAGCAGCTTTCAGAGGTATGCTAGGAGCCTGTCCGAGAATAGACTGCCCTACTGCGGTTGCGATAAATTGGTCTAAAAATTCCTGCTTCTTCATCAAATAGCCCCACTATTATCCTCAGAAGCAGAAATTTTTATCCTCAATTTCTCGCAATCCTCGCTACGGGCGCCATTCTCGGTCAGGCTCCTAGATACCGAAATACTCAACCGGGCGACAAAGTAATAATGTGAGGTACTCTTATGTGTTTTAACGTTATTAAATCATTATGTCAGCCATCATGTAAAATATGTTACCCCCTTTTGTTATTGGTTAGTTTGATAAGTTTTAGGGCGTCGGCAATTCAATACGCTGGTGTTGGCGGGTATGGGCATGCGTTTTTTTTTGAGTGCATTCATCATCTAGATACTGCAACCGGCACCAGCGAGTCAGCCATTAAAAAAAAACTTAACAAGATATGTCATGGTAAGTGTGACGCTACGGCTATTTCAGCACAAGGTGATGCAAAACCCTGTGGTGCTGTTGGCCTTAAACTCAGCGGCTGGTATGTTCATTCAGCCGCTGGATACGGGAAATTCAGAAGAGAAGCGGAAGAAGAGGTCGCTTCAAAGTTGAAATACAACAGGGTTTTAAGTATTTGCGCTCCAGCTGCTATGGACTATCAATTAAGCTTTGGCGCTCAATCAGTGGATAGCGGTTTCCCAAAATCTGTGGAAAAAAACTTTCCATCACTCATATCATACCTTAGGGATAAAGATAATAACTGGAAACAAAATATCACTGCCGCTATTTCGGGAGATTCAAAACACCCATCCAGATATTACTTCTTTTTAGAGAATAAAACGTATATATGGTTTGATGATAAAAACAAAAAGGTTTACGGCCCTGTATCATTTAAACAATCAAAAGACTGGCCGGGAATAAGCAGAACCGTTGGCTCAAATACCATTGTTGCTGGATTTTATGATCTTCATCAAACGTTTTTTTTCCTATCCGATAATACGTGCTTTCAATTTCTTGATGGACATTTTTCCCCACCTAAACCTATTGCTGATACATTTAGTTCTTTATTACAAAAGTCGATTTCTGCCAATAACGGGCTGTTAACGGCTTTTTATGATCCCAGCAAATACGCATACTATTTCTTTTTTAACAATGGGAAGTATTTACGTTATGACAGCAAACACAGTCACTATCCCGTCAAGAATGTTAACTCAAATACCTGGCCAGGGATAGATCATGACTCTTTCACCAACCGAAAATATTACAATAAGTTTATGATCAATAAAGGGAAAGATAAAATTTTTGATTTTGTTTTAAGAAAGGCATCATAAATAAGGGGCGACAAAAATGGACAAAAAGGATGAACAAAAAGGGGGAGCAAAAAGGATATCCACTTTTACAGCCGAAATGTTTGTGTCTCTTCCGTCATTCCTGCGAAGGCAGGAATCCATTGCCAGCGGTGACGTCATCTTTTTATGGAGACGACGAAAGTAGAGGTGATTGCCTGTTTGTATCACTTTTACGACACCCTCAGAGTGTGGGAACGAGCCATAACTCCGCTCGGACTGAGCTTGTCGAAGTCCGATGATTGTACCCTTCGACAAGCTCAGAGTGAACGGGCTGTTTGAGATTCAGCCACTTATCTAGTGAGTCCAGGGGCGTAACCGTCTATGTCTCGTTCCCACTTCCCGCATGGTAACGCATACGCCACCACAATACAGGCACAGTACGTTGATAAGGCTGAATACTGGCGTTATTCCAGTCCTCTGAATTATCAGGGACAGGGACAAAAGGGAGTGCTAGAGGTATGTCACTTATGGTGAAGAAGGTAGTCATGCCCATGTACAGCGGAGGAACGAGGTTAATGGTGGTTTGAGTGCATCGAACTGACGTTTTTAAGTAACTTTACGACAGAAGTTGAATATTATCAGACAAAGTGTACTGCATGTGTTGTTTGGTAATTTAGCGACTGGTGTGTCCTGTTTTTGGGATATACTATAGTTAATTTTCTAATAGGTCTTTCTGGTTCAAGCAGCTTTCAGAAGTATGCGAGATGCCTGAAAGACTCAACCGGGCGACAGAGTAATAATGTGAGGTACTCCTATGTGTTTTAACATTATTAAGTCATTATGCAAGCCAGCCTGTAAAATGCGCTATCCCCTTTTGCTTTCGAGTTGCTTGATGAGTTTTAGCGCGTTGGCAATTCAATACGCTGGTGTTGGCGGCTATGGGCGTGCCTTTCTTGTTGGGGCCAAATATTTTATTAATACTTCAAAGGGCACCAGCGAATCAGCCGTTAGAAAAAAACTTAACAAGCAGTGTCATGGTAAGTGTGACGCTATGGCCATCACAGCACAAGGTGATGCAAAACCCTGTGGCGCTGTTGGTCTTAACGTTAATCCCTGGTATGTTCATTCAGCCACTGGATACGGGATAACCAGCGGAAAAGCGAAAAAAGCGGTAGCTTCAAAGTTGAAATACAACAAGATTTTAGCTATTTGTGCTCCAAATACTATGTACTACCAATTAAACTATGGCTCTCAATCAGTCGATAGCGGTTTTCCAAAATCTGTGGAAGAAAATTTTCCGTCACTTCTATCATACCTTAGGGATAAAGATAATAATTGGAAACACACTATCACTGCCGCTATTGCGGGAGATTCGAGACAACCTTCCAGATATTACTTCTTTTTAGATAATAAAACGTATATCTGGTTTGATGATAAAGACAGAAAGGTTCACGGTCCTGTATCGTTGAAACAATCAAAAGACTGGCCGGGAATAAGCGGAGCCGTTGGCTCAAATACCATTGTTGCTGGACTTTATGATCTCCATCAAACATTTTTCTTCCTATCCAATAATACGTGCTTTCAATTTCTTGATGGACATCTTATCCCACCTGCTCCTATTGCTAATGTATTTAATTCTTCATTACAAAAGTCGATTTCTGCCAATAACGGCCTGCTAACGGCTTTTTATGATCCTGGCAAATACGCATACTACTTCTTTTTTAACAATGGGAAGTATATGCGTTATGACAACAAACACAGTCACTATCCCGTCAAAAATGTTAACTGGAATACCTGGTCAGGGATAGATCATGACTCTTTCACCAACCGAAAATATTACAATAAGTTTATGATC